>CAYRXO010000008.1:0-35806 GCA_964428215.1 uncultured Candidatus Accumulibacter sp.
ATAGCTTGCCAGCATTCCCGGCCGGATCAAGCTCTCCAACTGAGATTTCTAGGTTCATGCTTGCCCGGCTTGCGGTACGGTGGCTCAGCCGCGCCACGACCGCTTGGCGCGCGCTTGGCGCCCTCTGGATTTCTTCCAGTTCGAAGCCCACCTGCCTGCCGAGGTGCCGCGAGTGGCCTGTCCCGGTGGCGGCAAGGTGACGCAGATCGCCGTACCCTGGGCGCGTGAAGGCAGTCGCTTCACCCTGCTGTTCGAGGCGTTGACGCGGATGCTGGCGCCGACGATGTCGGTCCTGGCGGCTGGCCGACTGCGGCACGTGCGCCGTCGCAGACGGTGGCGTGTGATCCATCATCAGGTGAGCCGGGCGCAATTAAGGAAGCGCTGATTTAATCGCTCTCTCACTTCGATCTACCACGCAACTAATTGATTTCATTTCTGCAGAAATCCCACTGGCCGATTAAATCAGTGCTTCCTTAATTGCTTGGAACAGCACAGCTTGCTGGGAACTTTTCTTCCGGTTAGCACTCTTACTCGGTGAGTGCTAAAATGTGATCAAATCCATCGGAAAGAGGAGCCATGACCATGGTTACACCAAATTTGACTCTACCGACTATTGCGACTGTTGGCAGCATCGACGCTTATATCCAGGCGGCGAGACAGTTTCCCATGCTCAGCGAAGAGGAAGAATTCGGTCTGGCGAGCCGATTCCGTAATGACAACGATCTCGACGCAGCGCGGCAGCTGGTGCTGTCGCATCTGCGGCTGGTGATTGCCATTGCGCGCGGTTATCTGGGTTATGGCCTGCCACATGCCGATCTGATCCAGGAAGGTAATATCGGCTTGATGAAGGCGGTGAAGCGTTTCGATCCGGAGCGCGGGGTGCGTCTGGTGTCGTTTGCCATTCACTGGATCAAGGCCGAGATTCACGAGTATGTGCTGCGCAATTGGCGGATGGTGAAGGTCGCCACCACCAAAGCGCAACGCAAATTGTTCTTCAATCTGCGCAGCATGAAAGCGGGCAGCGAAGCGCTGACCTCGGGCCAGGTGGCCGATATCGCGCATCGGCTCAGCGTCAAGCCTGATGAAGTGTTGGAGATGGATTCACGTCTGGCCGGTCACGACCTGGCGCTGGAAGGCGAAGCGGACGATGAGCAGGCGTTTGCGCCGATTGCCTATCTCGCCGATCATTCGACCGAACCGGTGCAGGTGCTCGAAGCGCGCGCCCGGGATCGCCTGCATAACGACGGCTTGCAGTGCGCGCTCGACAGTCTGGACGCGCGCAGCCGGCGCATCGTCGAAGCGCGCTGGTTGAACGAGGAAAATCCGGCAACCCTGCACGAGCTGGCGGCCGAGTTTTCGGTGTCGGCCGAGCGCATTCGGCAGATCGAGACGAAGGCGCTGCAGAAAATGCGCGTCAATCTCCTGGCGCAGACGCCGACGATCTGAGCACTGTTGGCTGCCAGCTTATCGCCTGCCGATCCGCCGATCGGGCTGGTGGCCGTTGTCCATGGCCGTCGAAAACGTTCAAAGCAGCGAAACGTTTTCCTTGGCCTGCAGCGAGATCAGCCGCGACAGCGCCGCCATCATTTCCCCGTCCTGCCGCGTATCCTGCCAGACGCTGCCATTCCAGCGGTAATGAAAACCGCCGGCCTTGGCCGCGATCCACATTTCCTGCGCTGCGTCATGACGATTGACAACGATCTGGCTGCCGTCTGTGAACGCGATTTCCAGGATGTTGTCGCCGATCCGTTCGAAGTCGAGGTCAGCGTCGCTGGCTTCCAGCGCACTTTCGATGCGCGCCAGCGTCGCCTCGGCGAGGGCGTCGAATTGTTTATCATCCATCCTGTGCTACCATTTCCCGTTTTTGGACAGAGCCATGCGGCACCATTTGCTATCGATTCTGCTGCTTACTTCGCTGCTCGCCGCCTGCGGAACGCGCGGCGCTCTGACACTGCCGCCGAAGCCCAACACCTCTCCCATACCCGGCAAGCCGGCGGTCACTGCGCCGGCAAATAGCGACAGCGCGCCGACGGCCAGCGATTCTAGCACGGATGGCGAGAGCCGCCGATGAGCCAGTTCCAGCGTCGTGACGGCGATCTGTACGCCGAATCGGTCGCCTTGCGCGATCTTGCCGACGAGTTTGGCACGCCTTGCTGGGTCTATTCACGCCGGGCAATCGAGGAGGCGTTCGACGAATTCCAGCGCGAACTGCCTGTCTCGGCGCTGGTCTGCTACGCTGTCAAAGCCAATTCCAATCTGGCAGTGCTCGATGTGCTTGCCCGACGCGGCGCCGGTTTCGACATCGTTTCCGAAGGCGAGCTGCGGCGTGTGCTGGCCGTCGGCGCCGACACACGGCGGATCGTCTTTTCCGGCGTTGGCAAATCGGTGGCGGCGATCGAAATGGCGCTGCAGCATGACATTTTGTGTTTCAACGTCGAGTCGGCGTCTGAACTCGAGCGCTTGAACGCCGTGGCCGGGCAGTTGGGCAAAGTCGCGCCGGTCAGCCTGCGCGTCAATCCGGACGTCGATGCGCGCACGCACCCGTACATCTCGACCGGTTTGAAGGAGAACAAGTTCGGCGTCGCCTACGCCGACGCGCGCGCGCTGTACCGTCAGGCGGCCGCGCTGCCGCATCTGGCGGTGAAGGGCATCGATTGCCATATCGGTTCGCAATTGCTCGATGCGTCGCCGTTTGCTGAAGCGCTCGACAAGCTGCTACTGCTGATCGATCAACTGGCCGACGATGGCATCGTCCTGCAGCATATCGACCTCGGCGGCGGGCTGGGCATCCGCTATCGCGACGAACAGGTACCGACGGTGCAGGCGTATCTGCAACCGCTGCTCGCCAAGCTGGCCGGACGCCGATTGCATATTCTGCTCGAGCCGGGCCGGCGGCTGGTCGGCAACGCCGGCGTGCTGCTCACCCGCGTCGAATGTCTCAAGCCCGGCGAAAGCAAAAATTTTGCCATCGTCGATGCGGCGATGAACGATCTGGCTCGCCCGGCGCTCTACGGTTCCTGGCACGAAATCGTGCCGGTGAGTACGCGGCAGGAAGCGGCACAAACCTGGGAAATCGTCGGGCCGGTCTGCGAATCGGGCGATTTTCTCGGCCGCGAACGGTCGCTGGCGCTGGCAGCGGGCGATCTGCTGGCCATCCTGTCGGCCGGCGCCTACGGCATGGTGATGAGTTCGAACTACAACAGCCGGCCGCGTGCCGCCGAAGTGATGGTCGACGGCGCGCAGGCACATCTGGTCCGCCCGCGCGAGAGCTTCGACGATCTGTTCGGGAGCGAGCGTTGCCTGCCCTGAGGTTCACCCACCGGCGCCCCCGGCACACGCGCCACTGACCGAGCACATGCCACAACTGGTTCTCCTGCCGGGCAAGGATCGGACGCTGGCGCGTCGTCACCCGTGGATTTTTGCCGGCTCGGTCGAGCGGCTCAACGGTCGCGCACGTCCGGGCGACACGGTCGAAGTCGTCGCCGCCAACGGCCGGCCGCTGGCCAAGGCGGCGTGGAGTCCGCAATCGAGCATCCGTGCGCGCGTCTGGAGCTTCGATGCTGAGGAAGTGATCGACGACGCCTTCTTCAAGCGGCGTGTGCAAGCGGCCGTCGACCGCCGGCTCGCCTGGCCCGATCTGCAGGCACAGCCAGGCTTGCGGCTGATTCATGGCGAATCGGACGGCTTGCCGGGTGTGCTGGCCGATCGTTATGGCGACACCGTCGTCGTTCAGCTCACTGCCGCCGGCAGCGACAAATGGCGCATGGCGATCGTCAACGCCATCGCCCGCGCGACGGACTGCGCACGCCTCTACGAACGCTCCGATTCCGACGTCCGCCGGCTGGAAGGGCTGGCGTCGGTTTCCGGCTGGCGGCTCGGCGAAGCGCCGGACGACGCATTGACCATCGACGAACACGGCATCCGCATGCAGGTGGACATCGTCGCCGGCCACAAGACCGGCTTCTACCTCGACCAGCGCGACAATCGCCTGCTGACCCGCCAACTGGCCGCCGGCCGCGCGACGCTGAACTGCTTCTGCTATACCGGTGGCTTCAGCCTGCAAGCCTTGGCGGGCGGAGCCAGCCAGGTGTTGTCGATCGATTCGTCAGCACTGGCACTGGCCACCGCCGCCGCCAACCTGGCGCTCAATCCGCAACTCGACGCGGCACTTGCCGAATGGCGCGATGCCGACGTGTTCAGCGAACTGCGCACCATGCACAGCGCCGGCCGGCGCTTCGATCTGATCATCCTCGACCCGCCGAAATTCGCCCCGTCGGCGGCACACGCCGAGCAGGCGGCACGCGCATATCGCGACATCAACATCTTCGGCTTCCGACTGCTCAATGCGGGCGGTCTGCTGATGACGTATTCCTGCTCCGGCGGTATCGACCGTGCCCTGTTCCAGCGCATCGTCGCCGACGCCGCCGTCGCTGCCGGCCGCGAAGCACGCATCGTGCGTCGGCTCGACGCGCCCGCCGACCATCCGGTGGCGCTCAATTTCAGCGAAGGCGATTATCTGAAGGGGCTGCTCTGTCAGGTCGATTGACCCTAAAAACGCAGCAATTGCCCGCTATCCTGTTCAGGTTATTGACAAACAACGATTTGCCGGCGCTGCGCCCTCAACCTTTGGAAGTGCTTCCCATTTAAATAAATAAGACGTTAATCGTTGAAAATTAATTTTCTGCGTTCTTGATACTTATCAAGCGTGGTTGCCAGAATTAATGGCAATATCATGCTCCTGCTCGCAGGGAGCTTTTCCACTCGCTGAGTGCAATTCCATCCGCGGAATCGCTCGAAATTGGCAAAGTAGTCAAAGTGGTTTGCAACTGCCACGATCTCCTTCTGGAAATAGTGGCGTTGGCTGACTTACGGTTGCTCTCGGTCGCGCGTTGTTACCGCGGGTTGGACGGCAAAACCAGCGCCCGACCCGACCCCCAAATCTGCTGCAGCCGGGCGTCACGTCCGCAAGCGAAACGCAGATAGGCATAACGCCAGGGGTGTTTGCGGTAGTAATCCTGATGATATTCCTCGGCGGGGTAAAACACCGACGCCGGCATGATTTCGGTTTCGATGCGCGGCAGCAGGCCGCTGGCCAGCAGCGCGGCGCGGCTCTTTTCCGCGGCCAGCCGCTGTTCGGCGTTCTGCCAGTAGATGACCGAGCGGTATTCCGGGCCGATGTCGCAGAACTGGCGGTTCTTGACCGTCGGGTCGATGTGCCGCCAGTAGTAATCGAGCAATTGGCCGTAGCTCAGTTGCTGCGCGTCGTAGAGCACGCGTACCGCTTCGGTATGGCCGCTGTTGCCGGCGCTGACCTGCTCATACGTCGGGTTGAGCGTCCAGCCGCCGGTATAACCCGATTCGGCACTGATCACGCCGGGTAGTTTCTCGAAATCGGCTTCGACGCACCAGAAGCAGCCGCCGGCGAAGATGGCGCTGCGCAGGTCGGCGGCGGCCAGTCGCGCGCTGCTGAACAGCAACAAGAGACACAGCAGCGCTTGCGGAGCGCGTTTCATCGACGCAGTTCCGGCAGTTTGTCGGCGCGGGCGACGAACTGCAGCGCCAGGCCATTGTTGCAATAGCGTTTGCCGGTCGGCTGCGGACCGTCGTTGAATACATGCCCCTGATGTCCGCCGCAACGGCGGCAGTGATATTCGGTGCGCGGATAGATCAGTTTGAAATCGGTGCGTGTCGCCACGGCGCCGGACAGCGCCTGCCAGAAACTCGGCCAGCCGGTACCGCTGTCATATTTGCTGGCGCTGTCGAACAAGGGCAGGTAGCAGGCGGCGCAGATGAAGGTGCCGTCGCGCTTTTCCTGGTTCAGCGGGCTGCTGCCTGCCCGTTCGGTATCTTCTTCGAAAAGAATGCGGTAAGCCGCCGGGGGAAGCAAGTCGCGCCATTCCTTGGCCGGTTTCACCAGTTTGTCTTCGCTGGCCGCCTGACTCGGGCCGCTGGCGACTACCGGCAGGACGAAGGCCGACAAGCCTCCCAGCCATTTCAAAGATTGACGACGATCCATCGATTTCTCCTCTTCAGGGTTGAAAACTTGCGATTGTTGGCTAAACACACTGACTACGATGGCCGTGCTGGCGGATAGTTCGCTCTTGGTCGATCATTCGCCAGTCGCAACGCCGTGTCGAAGATGCGAAGGCGGCTGTTCAAGGCTGCTGTGCCGGGCAAAGAGCTTGTCCAGATCTGCCTGCGGACGGCGGCGCGCAAACTGGTCACGGATCAGCGCGTCGATACTGAAGCGCCCTGAGCCAAGGAGAATCAGCGGCAGCAGCATGCCGAGGAAAATCACCGGCAATTTGAAGTTGCCGTGCCCCTGATCGGTCAACACATAGCCTTGCGCCAATTCGGCGACAGTGGACCACGATTCGGGCCAATGCACGCTGGCGATGGCGACAACGGTGAGGATGACCAGCGAGCCGGCAAAGAAGCGCGTCGCCAAACCGAGCACCAGCGCGATGGCGCCGATCAGTTCGAACCAGGTCGACAGCCGCCAACTGAAATCGACCGGTACGACGTTGAACGGAAAGGGAAATTTGTCGGCGATTTCGGCGAACCAGTTCATGCCGCGGTACTTTTCCAGCCCGGACTCGAAAAAAT
This sequence comes from uncultured Candidatus Accumulibacter sp., assembly GCA_964428215.1. Classification (GTDB taxonomy): domain Bacteria; phylum Pseudomonadota; class Gammaproteobacteria; order Burkholderiales; family Rhodocyclaceae; genus Accumulibacter. Next base: position 6,607 of record CAYRXO010000008.1, read on the forward strand.
CCCAGCCGAGCAGCAGTCGCAGACTGAGCAGGCCGAACCACAAACCGAGCAGATCGAGCCGCTCTAGGCAACGAGTGAAGAAAGATTTCATGTCCGAACTCCCAAAATGGCGCCTTGTTGGCGCAGATTGTCGAGAATCGCCGCGGCATGCGGGTGCAGCGACGGTACTCGTGGTGTCGATGGTGCCGCGTTCTCGCTGTCCAGCCGTTCGCAAGCCAGCGCACCGGTGCAGGACGGCTCGCCGAGCAACTGCAGCAGGCGGGCGGTCAGCGCGTTGATTTCGGCGAAGCGCACGACGTCGGCGGCGTCACGGAAGACCAACAGATGCGTCGTCTGCGGCTTGCGCGGGCGGTAAGCGGCGCTGATGCGCTGCACCGGCCAGTCATAGACCAGATTGAACATCGTCGGGTTGAGCAGCGGCTGGCCATGCAGCAGATCGCCCTGACGAGCGTACGGTGGGCAGGGCGCGTCGCTGGTCTCGACGGCGAGCTCGACCCACTCGTAGTGCGCGAGATCGCGAAACCAGGCTGGCAAAGGATGCTGCGCCTGTGCCAGGTAGAGCAGGAATTCGCGCGCGATGTCGCGGAAATACGGGCTTTGACTGCGCCAGTCGCGGAAAAAGGCCCGATTCAGCCGCCGCCAGCGGCTTTCGCCGATCAGTTGTCTACAGACCGGATAACAGGCATCGAGAAAGCCGGTGATGTTGTTGAACAGCAGTTCTTCGTACACTGCCAGACGTCGCTGCTCGATGCCGGCCGGGCGTGGCGCGCGTGGATCGCGGCAACGACGGCCGAAAACCATCTGGAACTGCTGGAAAGGCGCCAAGGCAGCGGAAGAAGTTGAAGAAGCGGTCGTGGCGGAAGAGGTGTTCATGCCGCGCTCCTTCGACTGAGGAACGGCGTTTGCAGCCGTTCGATGATCTCGACTTCGCGAGTCAGCTCGGCAAGATCGGGAAGGTTGAAATCACGCTCGAGACAGCTTGGCCGCGCACCGATGCGGGCATAGACTGCTTCGAGCAGCGACCACACCGGATCGATCACCGGCGCGCCATGCGTATCGATCAACAGGCCGTCGGGTTCGCGGTAGTGACCGGCGACGTGCAGGTAGCAGACGCGCTCGAGCGGCAGCGCGTCCAGGAAGGTCAGCGGATCGAAAGCGAAGTTGCAGCTATTCACGTACAGATTGTTGACGTCGAGATGCAGCAGACAATCGGCTTCCTCGAGAACGGCGCCGATGAATTCGCTTTCGCTCATTTCCGCACCGGGCGGCGCGAGGTAGTAGGAAGGATTCTCCAGTGCGATCTGCCGACCGAGGATGTCCTGCGCGCGCCGCGCGCGGCCGGCGACCCAATGCACGGCGTCTTCGGTCAACGGGATCGGCAGCAGGTCGTACAAATGGCCGTCGTCACTGCACCAGGAAAGATGCTCGGTGTACAGCGCGATGCCATGTTCGGCCATGAACGTTTTGATCGACCGCAGCAGGGACTCGTCAATCGGCGTCGGACCGCCCAGCGAAAGAGAGAGTCCATGGCAGACCAAGGGATGGCGTTCGCTGAGACCACGCAACTGCTTTGCTGCACGGCCGCCGACGCCGATCCAATTCTCTGGCGCCAACTCGAAGAAACGGATCGCTGCCGGTACACCGCTGGCGAGCGCGGGAAGTAATTCGCGTCGCAGGCCGAGACCGGCACCTTGGGGATGTCTGATTTGCACAGCTTGACTCCTGGAAAGCGGGGCACGCCCGGCGTGCCCCTTGGGTGGCTGACTTCCTGATTACTTCTTGTCTGCGCCGCAGGAACCGTCCTTGGCTTTTTTGTCGGCGCCGCATGAGCCATCTTTGGCTTTTTTGTCGGCACCGCATGAGCCGTCTTTGGCTTTCTTGTTGGCGCCGCAACTGCTCTCTTTCGCCTTTTTGTTGGCGCCGCATTTGGCTTCGCCGCACTTGCCGTCCTTCTGCTTGCTGTCGGCCTGCGCGAGCTGATAGCCGGAGTCGAGAGCGGTGAGCTTGAATGGGTTCGGACCGGCGGCTGCGGCCAGCGCGGCGCTGGTGACGAGGGTGGAACCGATGGCGAGGGCGAGGCGGGTTTTACGGGTCATGGTCATTCTCCTGTTGGGTTTGAGCATCGATCGGACGACCGATGTACCCGCTAGTTCGCGCTCGACTGGCCGTTGGTTACAGTTCGGTGCACACTGCGAAAAATATTTTTTTCCCTGTAACCAAATGCCACTTCCGGACGAATACACAAGATGAGTGAGAAAAGCGCCGTCGAATCGCGCTTGCAAGGACTCCTGCTGCAGGGCCTGGCCGGCGATACGGTGGCGTATCACGTATTTCTCAAGGAATCGAGTGCGCACTTGCGCGCCTTTTTCCGGCGCCGTCTGCTGCGGCTGCCGGACGAAGTGGAGGATCTGGTGCAGGAAACCTTGTTGGCCATCCACAACCAGCGGCATACCTATCAGCCGGGGCAACCGCTGACACCCTGGGTGCATGCCATCGCCCGCTACAAGCTGATCGATCTCTTGCGTCGGCGTGCCGATCGCGAAGCGCTGCATGAACCGCTGGACGACGAACTGGCCGTTTTCGCGTCCGCCGACAACGAAGCGGCCGCCGCCCGGCGCGACGTGCTGAAGCTGCTCGATGGCCTGCCCGACCGGCAGCGCTTGCCGATTCAATACATGAAGCTGGAGGGTTTGACGGTGGTCGAAGCCGCACGGGCGACGGGAATGAGCGAATCGGCGGTCAAGGTGGGCGTCCATCGTGGCCTGCGCGCTTTGGCCAAGCGGATGGGAGTCCGTTCATGAACACCGATGAACTGGTCGCTTTTCTGGCGACAGGGGTGGAACCTGTCGCCGCTTCCGCGACTGACCGCCGTCACGCCGTGGCGCTCGCTGGGGGAGGGGTCGGCGCAATGTCGCTGATGCTCGTCCTGCTCGGAGTACGCGGCGATTTGCTCGCTGCCATGCATTTGCCGATGTTCTGGGTCAAACTCGCATTACCGGTCGGTATCGCGCTCGGCGCGCTGACCGCTGCCAAGCGACTGGCACGGCCGGGAGTGGTACTCGGCTGGCTGCCGGCAGCACTGCTGCTGGCGCCGGTGGTCGGCATCGGGCTGTTGGCGGCGCTTGCCTTGAGCGCCGCCGCTCCGGAGGCGCGCCTGGCCTTGTTGCTGGGCCGCACATGGGCGGTCTGTCCGTTGTTGATCGCCTTGCTGTCGCTGCCGGTTTTTGCCGGCACCTTCTGGGCGATGAATGGGTTGGCGCCGACTCGACCGGCGCTGGCCGGCGCAGCGGCCGGCTTGCTCGCCGGCGCCGTCGCCACGGCCATCTACGCGCTGCATTGTCCCGAGATGGCGGCTCCTTTCCTGGCTACCTGGTATCTAGTCGGTATGGCTATCCCGACTGCCGTAGGCGCGTTGCTCGGGCCAAGACTGCTCCGTTGGTAGTCGGGTTCCCGCGGCGAGCCGCCCGCTCTGAGCCGCGAATCGCTTCGGTATAGGCTGACTGCTTTTCCCGCTCTGAGAAAATCGACATTAAAGTAACGAACAAAACAGACGGTGCAAAAATGGCTTGACTTAAATATCGATATATCTAAACATATAGATGCATTGTTTTCCCTTTGAGGTCGACAGCCAGCGATGAACAATGACTATGGACGCGCAATCCCCGAAGAATGGCGGGCGATGTCGAAAGTTTTCACCGCCCTGGGCGACGAGCACCGGCAACGGATTCTGCTGTTGTTTGAAAGCGGCGAGCAACTCAATGTCGGACAGATCGCCGAAGTATCGACACTGGCACGCTCGACGGTGTCGCATCATCTGAAAACCCTGCACGACGCTGGCGTACTCAGCTCGATCAAGCGCGGCAAGGAAGTCTATTTCTGGATCAACACCACCTTTCTCGCCGAATCACTGCAGAAGGTGATTGATTACCTGCGGGAGTCGGCATGAACGGACCGACAGCCGCCAGCACGCCCATGGCCAACCACCAGCGCCGACTGCTGCTGACCTCACTGGCCGGCCTCGCTATCGCCGCCAGCGCGGGTGTGGCGCAGGCTGCACGCCGGCTGATCAACCCGTGTCGCGCGGCGTTGCCGCCGGCGCTTGCTGAAGACGAATGGGTACAGACCGCCTGGCAGGGGGTCGATGCCTCGCTTTTTCTCGACTGTCACGTGCATCTGATCGGTACCGGCGACAGCGATAGCGGCATCGAAGTCAACCCGCGCCTGTCGAGTCTGTGGCATCCGCTGCGTTATGCCCAACGGCTGTTTTATCTGAATGCCGGCTGCGTCCATGACGCGCTCGGGCAAGTCGATCGGTCTTATGTCGAACGTCTGCGCAATCTGATCGAAGGCCTGCCGGTGGGCGCCGGCGTGTTGCTCTTCGCCTTCGACCGTTTTCATCATCCGGACGGCCGTGCCGATACGCAACGCAGCGCTTTTTATACGCCGAATGCCTATGCGCAGCGCATCGCGGCACGACATCCCGGCGTTTTCGCCTGGGCGGCATCGATCCATCCCTACCGGCCGGACGCCGTCGAAGCCTTGCAGACAGCCGTTGCCGGCGGCGCCTGCGTGGTGAAATGGTTGCCGCCAGCGATGGGCATCGATCCTTCATCGGCGCAGTGCGACCGCTTCTACGCCGCGCTGGCCGCGCACGACCTGCCGCTGATCACGCACGCCGGTGAAGAGCAGGCCGTCGACGGCGGCGACACGCAGGCTTATGGTAATCCCTTGCTGCTGCGCCGGGCGCTCGGGCACGGTGTGCGCGTCGTCGTGGCGCACTGCGCCTCGACCGGCAGCGCGGTCGATCTCGATCACGGCGCGCACGGGCCGGAGCGTTCATGCTTCGAGCTGTTCTCACGTCTGCTGGACGAAACACCCTACCAGGGCCGTCTGTTCGGCGACATCTCGGCGCTAACCTTGCGCAACCGTGACCCGGCGACACTCGCCACCCTGCTCGAGCGTGAAGATTGGCATCCCAGGCTGCTCAACGGTTCCGACTATCCCTTGCCGGGCGTCATGCCGCTGATTCTCCCCGACGATCTGGTCAAACGCGGTTTGCTGCCCGCCGCCGCAGTATCCGTGCTCGATGAAATCCGCGCGCACAACCCCTTGTTGTTCGATTTCGTTCTCAAACGGCATTTGTCGTCGCATGGCCATCGTTTCGCGGCGCGAATTTTCGAGACGCGCTCTTTCTTTGCGAGGAAAAGGTGAGTACCCAGTTCTCTCTGCTCAAAGCGCGTCGTTTCGCGCCTTTTTTTGCCACGCAGTTTCTCGGTGCATTCAACGACAACCTGTTCAAGAACGCGCTCGTCGTCCTGCTCACTTTTCAGGCCGCGCAATGGACGACCCTGGCGCCGGAAGTGCTGGCCAATCTCGCCGCCGGCATCTTCATTCTGCCTTTCTTCCTCTTTTCGGCGACCGCCGGACAACTGGCCGACAAATACGACAAAGCGACGCTGGCCCGCCTGGTGAAGGTGCTCGAGCTGGTGATCATGGCCATCGCCCTGCTCGGTTTCTGGTGGCACAGTCTGGCGACGCTGCTCGGCGCGCTGTTCCTGCTCGGTCTGCATTCGACGCTGTTCGGTCCGGTGAAATACGCCATCCTGCCGCAACACCTGCACGAGAACGAACTGGTCGGCGGCAACGCGCTGGTCGAAGCCGGCACCTTCGTCGCCATCCTGCTCGGCACGCTGATCGGCGGTCTGCTCGCCGGTGCCGCCGGACATCCGAGCTGGGTCGCCATTGCCGGCCTGCTCGTCGCTGGGCTCGGCTACCTCTGCAGCCGCAGCATCCCGTCGGCAGCCCCGCCGGCCCCCGAGCTGCCGATCAATCTCAATCCCTTCACCGAAACCTGGCGCAACGTCGGTTTCGCGCGCGAAAACCGCACGGTTTTCCTGTCGATTCTCGGCATCTCCTGGTTCTGGTTGTACGGTGCTCTCTTCCTGGCCCAGTTTCCGGCCTACGCCAGGAACGTACTCGGCGGCAGCGAAACGTCGGTCACATTGCTGCTCGCCGTCTTCACCATTGGTATCGGTCTGGGTTCGCTGCTCTGCGAGCGGTTGTCGGCCGGGCACGTCGAAATCGGTCTCGTTCCCTTCGGTTCGCTCGGCCTGACCCTCTTCGGCCTCGATCTGGCCTGGGCGTCTCCCGGCACCTTGCCGGCCAGCGCGCCGCTGTCGCTCGGCGCACTGCTCGCCTTGCCATCGACCTGGCGCGTGCTCGGCGACCTGCTGGCCCTTGGACTGTTCGGCGGCTTCTTCATCGTCCCGCTCTATGCGCTGATCCAGATCCGCAGCGCACCGGAACAGCGGGCGCGGATCATCGCCGCCAACAACATCCTCAACGCGCTGTTCATGGTCGGCGGCGCGCTCGCCGCCGCCGGACTGCTCGGTGAAGGGTTGTCGATCGCCGGGCTGTTCGCCGTCGCCGCGCTGTGCAATGCGGCCGTGGCCATCTATATCTACCGGCTGGTGCCGGAATTCATGCTGCGCTTCATCGCCTGGCTGCTGGTGCACAGCGTTTACCGCCTGCAGCAACGCGGACGTGAACACATCCCGGCCGAAGGGGGTGCGGTGCTGGTCTGCAACCACGTCAGCTTCGTCGATCCGATCATCATCTCTGCCGCCTGCCCGCGGCCGATCCGCTTCGTGATGGACCACCGCATCTACCGGCAACCGTTGATCGGTATCGTTTTCAAACAGATGCAGGCCATCCCGATCGCCCCGGCGCGTGAGGACCCGGCGATGATGGACGCCGCCTTCGAAAGTGTGGCGCAAGCGTTGAGCGAAGGCGAACTGGTGGCGATCTTTCCGGAAGGGCGCATCACCGATACCGGCGAGTTCTATCCTTTCCGGCCGGGGGTGCAGCGCATCGTCGAACGCACGCCGGTAGCGGTCATCCCGATGGCGCTGCAGGGTCTCTGGGGCAGCTTCTTCAGCCGCAAAGACGGTCCGGCGATGAGCAAACCCTTACGCCGCGGCATGTTCTCACGCATCGGCCTCAACGTCGGCCCGGCCGTGCCACCCGAAAAAGCGACGCCGGCGCATCTGCAGGAAATCATCGCCGGATTGCGTGGCGACTGGAAGTGAGTTTGTCCGGCTCACAATGGTGTTTGGCAAAGATCAGCGATCGTGGCGACAAGGTATGAGACGCAAACAGCCCGTATCATTCCGCATGATTGCAAGTGGTCACGGCGTTGCTGGTGGGAAGGCGAGCAGCACGTGTGTCGCTCAGCGCCTTCCTAATCCCTGTCGGCGAGAGCTTTTTTCACTGCCCGGATGCGTTCCTGATGCAGCAGCGCTGCGATTTTTGCCGGCTCGGAGCACTGCCGGGCAATCGCGGCGGCGTCGACGGCGCGCATCGCGGTGAGCGACTGGCGAAATATTTCCGGCGCTGCATAGGGGACGTCCTGCCAACCGAGACGGCCGTGGAAGTCGCAGGCGCAGACGGCCAGCAGCTGTTCGAAGCGTGCCGGGCGGCGCAGGGCGTCGCTGCTTGCCAGCAGTTTGACGATCGTCGACGCGCTCAATTCGCCAGCGCGGTGGATGTCGCCGTGCGCCCGCGCGACCAGCAAGGCCAGGTCGCGGCAATCGCCGGGTACTTTCAGGCGCGCGCAGACCTCGGCGGCCAGGCGGACGCTACGTTGTTCATGTCCGGGATGGCGCGGCAGATCGCTGGCCGGCGTCAGTCCCTTGCCGAGGTCGTGCAGCAGCGCGGCGAAACGCACCGGCAGCGGTTGGCCGGTTTGCGCGGCCTGTTCGACGACCAGCATGACGTGGACGCCGGTGTCGACCTCGGGATGGAAGTCGGCACGTTGCGGGACGCCGAACAGCCGGTCGACTTCCGGCAGCAGCCGGGCCAGCGCGCCGCAGTCGCGCAGGACCGCGAACAGCCGCGCCGGGTGTCTCTCCATCAGCCCCTTGGCCAGTTCCTGCCAGACGCGTTCGGCGACCAGATGATCGACTTCGCCGGCGGTGACCATCTGGCGCATGAGATCCATCGTTGCCGGTGCGACGCTGAAATCGGCGAAACGTGCGGCAAAGCGCGCCAGACGCAGCACACGCACCGGGTCCTCGACGAAGGCTGGTCCGACATGGCGCAGGACCTTGGCCTGCAGATCGGCAACGCCGCCGTAAGGGTCGATCAACGTCCCGTCGGCGGCGCGGGCGATGGCGTTGATCGTCAGGTCACGGCGGGCCAGATCGTCCTCCAGCCGCACGTCCGGCGCCGCGTGAATGGCGAAGCCGGTGTAGCCGGGTGCGGTCTTGCGTTCGGTACGCGCCAGCGCGTATTCCTCGCGTGTCTGCGGGTGCAGGAAGACCGGAAAATCCTTGCCGACTGGCTTGAAGCCGCGCGCGAGCATCTCGGCGGGCGTCGCGCCGACGACCACGTAGTCACGATCCTGCAGCGGCAGGCCGAGCAATTCGTCGCGAACGGCGCCGCCGACGGCGAAGACCTGCATTTCCCGCAAGTCAAGGGACACGGGTTTTTTCATCCAGCGCGAAGTTTGCCCGCTCTGTCCGGACTGCTCACTCCCGATCTTTCTCCGGCAAGAGGGGAGGGGAGATCGGCCTGTCCCCGGGCGATTGGCGCATCAAGCGACTTCGGCCAGGGCGCCGGACTGCCATTCGCACATCGCCGGCAGGTCGAGCATCGTCTGTTGCCAGGCTTGCGCGGCTGGCGGCACGTTCACGGCGTAGGTCCGGAAGCGCCAGACCACCGGCGCGTACATCGCGTCGGCAATGCTAAAGGCGCCGAACAAAAAAGGACCCTGAGCCGCATGACGGGAACGGCACGCCTCCCAGAGGCTGACGATGCGCGCGACATCGGCCGCGACTGCCGGCGGCAAGTCCGGCAGGGGCCGCTCGGCGCAGATGTCCATCGGCAGGTTCTGGCGCAAGGCGGTGAAGCCAGCGTGCATTTCGGCGCTGATCGCGCGCGCCTCGGCGCGTTGCGCGCGTTCTGCCGGCCAGAGGGTCGGCACGCGCTCGGCGAGGTACTCGCAGATGGCCAGCGAATCCCAGATCGGCCAACTGCCGCGGCTGTCGTCGACGAGCAGACACGGCACTTTGCCGGACGGTGAATGATGGCGGATGCGCGTGGCGCTGTCGGGCTGATCGAGGCGGACGACGATTTCCTTGAACGGCAGACCGGACTGTTTGGCCACCAGCCAGGGGCGCAGCGACCACGACGACAGATTGCGGTTGCCGATGACCAGCGTCAGCCGTTCGCTTTCATGTTCACTCATCGACGACACTCAGCGACCGGCACGGAAGCGGTAATGGTCGAGGCGGCACTGCATCAGTTCCTTCGGCGACAGATAACTCGGTGCGACCGCTTCGAGTGCCGCCGGCTGCCAGCCGGGATAGTTCAGCGAGCCGTTGGTGACGCTGTCCACTTCCATCGAGCGCAGATTGTCGGGCGACAGCGGCGGATTAGGCAGCAGCCAGAGCAACCCGGCCTGCAAGTAGGCCCAGCCGCCGGTGCCCAGGTCGATGATCCGCCGCGGTTTGCCGACCTCTTTGGCCGTGTATTCGACCAGTTCGCGCAGGCTATAGGTCTTCGGCCCGCCGAGTTCGTAGCTTTGCCCGATCGTTTCGCGCCGCGACAGGCTATCGACGCCAGCGCGCGCCACGTCGCCGACGAAGACCGGCTGGAATTGGGCGTCGCCAGCGCCGAGCGGTAAGACCGGCAAGAGGCGCGCCAGTTTGCCGAAAGTGTTGAGGAAGGAATCACCCGGACCGAAAATCACCGAGGGACGGAAAATGGTCACCTCGAGATCGCTCATCGCCGCGCGGATGACTGCTTCGCCATCGCCTTTGGAACGCAGGTACTCGGACGGCGCCTTGCTGCCGGCCTTCAGCGCGCTGAAGTGCAGCAGCCGACGCACGCCACTGCGGCGCATGGCGGCGACGATCGTTTTCGGCAGTTCGACGTGCGCCTTGGCGAAACCTTTGCCGTACGGCAGGCGCGAGTCGCCGTCATGCAGGATGCCGACAAGATTGATCACCGCGTCCTGACCGCGCATCAGTCCGGCCAGCGTGTCGAGGTCATGAATGTTCGCTTCGATCATGTCGATCGTCGGCAGCATCGTCAGTTGTTTGGTATTTTCCCGATGACGGGTGGGAATGGTCACCCGCACCCCTTTATCCGTCAGGGCGCTGGCAATCCAGCCACCGACAAAGCCACTACCGCCAAGCAAGAGCACGTTTTTCAGGTCCATAGCGTTCAATCGATCAAGAAGAGGGTTCGGAAAATGCAATTTTAAGGCAATTCCTCAACCTTCGGCTCAGCGCCGCTACGTGCCGGAATGATGCCGAGCCGCTGTTTCAGCGTTTGCGGTTTGCCGTCGAACAGCGCGGCGTAATAGACCGAGTTGCTCATTACTTTCTTGACGTAGTCGCGCGTTTCGGTGAACGGAATCGTTTCCGCATAGATGGCGCCCTCGAGCGCCTGGTCGGTGCGCCAGCGCCGCGCCCGTCCGGGGCCGGCGTTGTACGCGGCGGAAGCGAGCACCGGGTGATTGTCCAGACTTTCGAGCACCAGACGCATATAGGTCGTGCCGAGCAGGACGTTGGTGTCGGTGTCATTGACGCGGAAATCGCGCAGCCCGAGTTTGTTGGCCACCCAGCGGGCGGTGGCCGGCATCAGTTGCATCAGCCCGGAGGCCCCGACGTGCGAGCGCGCGTTGGTGATGAAGCGGCTTTCCTGGCGCATCAGGCCATACACCCAGGCATCGTCGATCGCCTGGTTGCGCGCCGCCGGGCGCACCTGTTCGCTGTACGGTGCCAGATAACGCAAGGAGTAATCGTGTTCGTTGCGCGTGCGATCGGCGGCGGCGATCGCCCGGTCGTACATGCCGGCCCGCACCGCGAGTTCCGAGGAAGCGAGCAGTTCGCGGTCGTTCATGTTGCGCAAGGCCCAGGCCCATTCCTTGCTGCCTTCGCTGCGCATGTTGAGGCGATAAAAGGCCTGCGCGCGCTGCACGCCGGGAATGGCACTTGCTTGCGCCAGTTCCTTCGCGCTCGGCGGCGGAGCTTTCGGCGGCGGGGTCGTCGGCTTGCCGAGTTCGTCGTTGGCCAGATTGCCATAAAAGTCGGGCGTGCCGGCGATGCGCTGGAACAGCGTGTTGGCGTCGTCGATACGGCCGCCGGCGCGGTAGGCGCGTCCCAGCCAGTAAATCCACGACGGCTGCGCGGCCAGCGCCGGGCTCATTTTCTCGATCGTCGAACGGACCAGACCCCATTCCTGCGCGCGCAGCGCGGCGCGCACTTTCCACTGCGCCGTTTCGTCCGACAGCGGCGCGTCGCCGGCCTGTTTGTACCACTCCAGCGCTTCCGGCATGTGCCGCTGCGCCGCCTGCCAGCCAATCTGACTCCAGGCCCACGCTTTTTCGCTGGCCTTCAGCGAGGCGGCGATTTTCGTCAGTTGATCGGCAGCCTGACGCGGGTCGTTGCGCGCCAGCCGATGGATGGCCAGCGCCGCCAGTTCGCGCTGCTGCCGGCTGCTGGCGAAATTTTCCGGCAGACGATTCAGCCAGACCAAGGGTGAATCGGCGACCGTCTGCGCGGTTTTCTTGTCCGGCGTCTGGCTGGCTGGCAGGTAATTCATGCTGTAGATCGCCGCCGGAATCTTGCCGGCTTCGAACTGGCGGCGGATGCGTTCCCAGACCGCGTCGGCGAGCACGCGTTTATCGACGATCAGCGCTTCGAGCACCGGGTAGCAGGCATCGGGCGGCTCGAGCAGCGAAGACCACAAGGGCAGGGCATCCGCGTGCACTGTCGCGTCGCCCTGCGCCCGCCGGCTTTGCAACGCATAGCAGACCAGATCCTGCTCGGGTTGCGCCAGGCGGGCGTATTCGGCGTCGAAGGCGGTCCACTGCTGATTCCTGGCCAGTTGGCGCAGCCAGTCGCTGCGCAGTCTTTCGGCGACGTAGGCGCCTTCGTTGCCGCTCAGAAAGGCGTGGATCGCGGTCGGATCGGCGCTTTTCAGATCGATCAGCAGCCGCCAGGAGTCGACATACGGTTCGAGTTCGTGCCCTTGTACGGTCGGCGCCAGGCGTTCGAGACGCATTTTGTCGCCAGCGCGAAAAGCGTCGCGCGCGGCCAGGAACTGTTCGTCGCCGTTCAGGGCGAGCGTACTGACCGATCCCGCCAGCAAGGCGAACGCGGCCAGGAAGGTGTGCAGTCGAAATTTCATGCTGTAATGTTCAAATGACGATCGATGACGTTTTGAGAATATCACAGGGGGTTGCGCTGACAACGCTCAATGATGCCGGCCGGGCGGCGGACGCGCCGGCTGAGGATGCCGCCGCCGAACGCCGCCGATTGCGTCGGCACCTTCTCGCGCAGCGTCAGGCCTTGCCGGAGGAGGAATGGCGGCGACTATCCGCCGCCGTCTGTGCCCATCTGCGAGACGGCTTTCCGCAACTGGCGGGCACCTGCGTCGCCTTCTGCTGGCCGCATCGGCAGGAGGCCGATTTGCGGCCGCTGATCGCCGAGTGGTGGCAAGCGGCACAGCCCGGATTCTGCGCCGCCTTGCCGGTAGTCGTCGAGGCTGGACAGGCGCTGGCTTTTCGCCGCTGGACGCCGGAAACCCCCTTGCATGCTGACCGCTACGGCATTCCGACGCCGGCAGCAGGCGACTTCGTGACCCCGACGGCGCTGCTGATCCCGCTCAATGGTTTCGACGCCGCCGGCTACCGGCTCGGTTACGGCGGCGGCTATTTCGACCGCACGCTGGCCGGCTGGCTGCCGCCCCGACCGCTGGCGCTCGGTGTCGGCTTCGAACTCGCGCGGCTGCCGGCATTTCCGCACGCCGCGCACGATCAGCCGCTCGACGCGCTGATCACCGAAACCGGCGTTTTCCACCCGCAGCGCTGAAACCCCCAATCGCCCGCCCCTAACCACCGATCCGTAGGGTGGAAAAGCGCAGCGCATCCACCGCCAAACGTCATTTTTTCCGGTTACTGGCACGAATGTGTTGTACCGCCTGATGGTCGTAGCACAAGCGGAAGGGGAGGTGGATGCGCTGCGCTTATCCACCCTTGGATCATCAGCCGCATGTTTTCCAGTCAATCGAAGGTTTTGCGCGGGGCGGTCGCCCAAATTGGCGGGGACTTACCTGGGGGGCATTCCAGGTTCGAGCGGCGGGATGCCGTATCCACGCGTGTCTTATCCGGTCCGGACCAAGACCGACTCGGTCGATGCGAAACTTATCGCCACGTTCGGCGCTGAGCGTCGGCCCGAACCCTGGCGCGCTCCTCCCGTCAGCGAGCAGACCCTGCGCGCTGTGGTGTTGCGTCTGGAGGCGTTGCAAACTATGCGGACCCAGGAGAGCAAGTTAGTGCAACATCGTTTCTGTAAATTCGCAGCTTGCCGGTATTGCGGTGCTTTGCCGGCCGCAGCGATGAGGGCGCGTAGCGCCCGATGAGTGGGGGACGGCAAAGCACCGCAATGACAAATCGCCGTGCCGGCTTCAGAGCAGACCCAGATAGGCACGGGTCAGGGGTTTGCCCCAGAAAAGGGCCAGCAGCCCGGCGGCTGCGAGATAGGGTCCGAATGGAATCGGCACGTTCCGGCCCCGCTTGGCAAAAAAAATCAGCAGCAGACCGAAAATGGCGCCCAGCAAGGACGAGAGCAGGATGATCAAGGGCAGCATCTGCCAGCCAAACCAAGCGCCCAAAGCCGCCAGCAGTTTGAAATCACCGTATCCCATTCCTTCCTTGCCGGTGGTCAGCTTGAACCCCCAATACACCAGCCATAAGGAGAGATATCCGGCCATGGCGCCAATCACTGCGGACGAGAGGTCGGTAAACGTAGAAAAGAGATTGAACGCCAAACCAAACCATAACAACGGCAGAGTAATCACGTCCGGCAGCAATTGGGTATCGAAATCGATCCCTGCCAGAGCGATCAGGGCCCAGATCATCAGCATCGCTCCCATGGACGACCAGCCCGGAGCAAAGTGCAGGGCGGCATACGAACAAAGCAATGCGCTGCTTGCTTCGACCAGGGGATAACGCGGCGAGATCGGCGCATGACATGCTGAACAACGCCCACGCAATATCAGCCAGCTCAAGACGGGAATGTTTTCCAGCGGCTTGATGGGATGCGCACAGGATGGGCAGCGCGAGCCCGGTTTGGACAACGTCAATAATTCTGGGAACGGGGACGTTTCGCCACGCAGTTCGGCGCAATGCAGCCGCCATTCGCGGTCGATCATGCGCGGCAAACGAAAGATAACGACATTGAGAAAACTGCCAACCACCAGGCCGGCAATGGCACTGAGCCAGGGGAAAAGCGCCGGATTGAGGAACGATGCGAGCGGATCAGGCATCAGCCGACGACCGCGCCGAGTTTGAAGATGGGCAGATACATGGCAATGACCATACCACCGATCAACACGCCGAGTACGACCATGATCATCGGTTCCATCAGGCTTGACAGCGCTTCGACGGCTTCATCGACTTCGGCTTCGAAGAAATCGGCCACTTTCCCCAACATCGAGTCGAGGGCACCCGATTCTTCGCCAATCGCCACCATCTGCGTCACCATGTTGGGAAACAGTTCGCTGGTCTGCATCGCCGTCGTCAAACTGGTACCCGTATTGACGGCACTTTGGATCAGGCGTGTCCCCGATTTATAGACATAGTTGCCGGAGGCGCCGCCCACCGATTCCAGTGATTCGACCAATGGCACGCCAGCAGCGAACATGGTGGACAGCGTCCGCGTCCAGCGGGCGATCACCGACTTGCGAATGATATCGCCGAATACGGGCAGGCGCAGAAAAAGGCGGTCGAAAGCAATCTGCATCGCTTCCGAACGCTTCCAGGTATAAAAAAAAGCGTAGATACCCAGAGCCAGCCCTCCGAACAGCGCCCACCAGTAGGCAATGACAAAGTCGGACATGCCGATCACCACCAGCGTCGGGGTCGGCAAATCGGCGCCAAAGCTCTTGAACACTTCTTTGAACGCCGGAATGACGAAGATCATGATCACTGAGGTGATTACGAAAGCGACGACGATGATCGCCACCGGGTAAAAAAGCGCCGACTTGATTTTTCCTTTGATGGCCAGCATTTTCTCTTTATAGGTTGCCAGGCGATCGAGCAACGTTTCGAGAATGCCGGCCTGTTCACCCGCAGCGACCAGATTGCAGTACAGAGCGTCGAAATGTATCGGATGTTTGCGAAACGCCTGCGACAAGGAGCTGCCGGTTTCGACGTCGGCCTTGATATCGAGAAGCAGTTTGCCGACCGCCGGGTTATCGTGCCCGCGACCGACGATTTCGAACGTTTGCAGCAGCGGCACGCCGGCTTTCATCATCGTCGCCAACTGCCGGGTGAACAAGGTGATGTCCTTCTCGGTAATCTTGCGCCCACTGCGGAAACGCTGCTTGGTGATTTTGGTCACCAGCACGCCTTGACGGCGCAACGTCGCCTGGACGACCGTCTGGCTGGTCGCCCGCTGCTCACCACGGATGATTTTCCCTGCCTTGTTTTTTCCTTCCCAGACGAAGATATGCTCTTTGACTTCCTGAACGGGTTTTTTGAGGGATTTTGTTGCCGTGGCCATCGTTACCTCTTCTTCATGCGTTGGTGCTGCCGAGAACCTCTTCCAGCGAAGTGAGTCCCTGCATGACTTTCAGCAAACCCGAACGGCGCAAGTCATTGACACCTTCCTTACGCGCCTGATTCGCGATATCCATTTCGATGCCGTTGGCCATGATGATCCGTTGAATCTCCTCGGTCATCGGCATCACTTCATAGAGTCCCACCCGCCCCTTGTAACCGGTTCCCTTGCAACGGTCGCACGTGCCCGGACCGTAGAGGACCCAGCTTCCATCAAGGTCGCTTTCGCTAAAACCGGCGTTGAACAGGGTCTCTAAGGGGATCTCGAGTGGCTTCTTGCAGGTGCACAAACGGCGCACTAGGCGCTGCGCGGTAATCAGCAGGATACTCGATGCCAGATTGAAGGTCGGGATACCCATGTTCATCAGACGGGTCAGCGTCGCCGGCGCATCGTTGGTATGCAGTGTCGACAGGACCAGGTGTCCGGTTTGCGCGGCCTTGATGGCAATTTCCGCCGTTTCGAGATCGCGAATCTCACCGACCATGATGATGTCCGGATCCTGGCGCAGGAAAGCTTTCAGCGCGATCGGAAAAGTCAGTCCGGCCCGGTCGTCGACATTGACCTGATTGATGCCCTGCAAGGGAATTTCCGCCGGATCCTCGGCAGTGGAAATATTCACGCCAGGTTTGTTCAGCAGATTCAGGCAGGTATAAAGCGAAACCGTTTTGCCGGAACCGGTTGGACCGGTCACCAGAATCATGCCATACGGACGATTGATGCTCTCCAGCAATGTTTTTTTCTGATCGGGATCGTAACCCAGCGCATCGATCCCCAGGGTGGCGCTGCTCGGATCGAGAATTCGCAGGACGATTTTTTCGCCATACATGGTCGGCAGGGTGCTCACGCGAAAATCGATCGCACGGCTTTTCGACAGCACCAGGCGCATGCGGCCATCTTGCGGCACGCGCTTTTCGGCAATGTTCAGGCGGGAAATAACCTTGATCCGCGAAGCGATCTTGTCCTTGATGACCAGCGGCGGCGCGGCCGCTTCCCGCAGAATGCCGTCGGTGCGAAAACGGATGCGATAACTTTTTTCGTACGGTTCGAAATGAATGTCGGAAGCCCCTTCGGCAATGGCATCAAGCAGCATTTTCTGGATGAATCTGACGACTGGCGCATCGTCGACTTCGATATTCGCTTCTTCAGATTTTTCCTGACCTTGCTCATCGTTGAAGTCGAGGTTGATGTCGTCGCCATTGAGGGTCTTCAGGGCGTCCTCAACCGACTCGGCAAACTTGACGACCAACGGTGCCAGCTTGCCTTCTTCGACGATCACCGGATCGACGGCCAGACCGGTCTGGAAACGAATCTCGTCGAGCGCACGTAAATTGGTCGGATCGGCAATGGCAATGGCCAGCCGATTGCCGCGCTTATAAAGCGGAATGACACGATGCGCGGCAACCAGCTTGCGGTCCACCGCGTTGCGCGGGATCAGCCCGTCATCGAACGCGGTCAGATCAAGTAAGGGATAACCGAATTTATCGGAGGCGAATTGCGCCAGTTCGAGATACGTGGCTTTCTTGCCGCTGACCAGTTGCTCGATCAGGGACGTCTTGTTTGTCTCCGCCTGCGAAAGAAACGATTCCGCCTCGTTTTCCTTGAGACGTCCGGCCTGCACCAGAGCGCGCGCGAAGCCGCTCAAAGAAGGTTGTTGAGGATTGGCTGCCATTTATCTGCGATTCAACGAGCCAGTTGCCAGGCGGCTTACATATCTCCCTTCCCCCCTGGGTGCAGTGAGATTGAGTGCGGGGGGAGCGGACAGGGCTTTCATTTTTCGAAGTAATTGTAATAAAACCACGTCCATTGACCGTATTACGTGCCAGATTGCATCGAATCCATCCGTGGTCGGACTAGCCGGATGATGCATCCGTCTCGTTCTCCTGTAAAGAAACTCTGCGTTAATTTACCTTTACAAACCAAAGCCTTCAAAGCGCTGATCGCCGCCAGGGCGTCAAATTGGCAATAACCCCTGTAATAGTCGTTGTTTTAATTGACAATCGTATCCCTTCGTGCAAGACCGTCCTTTCAGGATAGCAGGCTGACGGAAAACATGATCGCCAATCGCTTGCCATTTGCTGGCAAAGGGACCGGTAGAATAGTCCGTCGAACCGGCTGAAGCGAAGCAGCAAGGACAGGAAGTGGAATCGATTTTCCCGAATTTCGGCTCATCAGTAGAACTGATTGGAGCCGAAATCCGAGGAAATAGAAGCTGCTGCTTCGCCTGTTGCCGCTGATTCACAGGCGGTAGCCCTGGTTATCCCGGTGAAAACAGACTGGCCAGACTGTCGTCGTCAACAGCCAGCGCGCAGAATCGAATCTGTCTGCTCGCCGATCATTTGCCCGCCGCATCCACCACCACCAGGGCCGTCATGTCGACCACCCGACGCACCGACGAAGTGGCCGGCAACACATGCACCGGTCGAGCGGCACCCAGGAGGATCGGCCCGACCGACATGCCTTCGCCACCGGTCATTTTCAGCAGATTGTAGGAAATATTGGCCGCATCGAGATTGGGCATCACCAGCACGTTCGCCTCGCCGGCCAGCAGCGATTCCGGATCGGATTGATCGCGTACCGCTTCCGAGAGAGCGCTTTCGCCGTGCATTTCCCCATCGACTTCGAGTCCCGGCGCCCGCTCACGAACGAGGGCCACCGCATCAGAGACCTTGCGGGCCGCAGGAGAACGTGAAGAGCCAAAATTGGAGTGCGAAAGCAGCGCCACTTTCGGCCGAATCTTGAAGCGCCGGACTGCTTCGACGGCCATCAGCGTGATGTCCGCCAGTTGTTCGGCATCGGGGTCTTCATTGACATGCGTGTCACAAAGGAACAGGGCGCGTCCCGGCAACAGAACATGCGTCATCGCCGCCATGATTTTGTTGCCCGGCGCCTTGCCGATGATTTCGTCGATCTGCCGCAAATGATAGTCAAATCGACCCGACAAGCCACAAATCATACCGTCCGCATAGCCGAGGGTAACCAGAATGGCGCCGATGACCGTGTTATCGTGCCGAAGACGCATTTTGGCAATATCGATGGTGATGCCGTGCCGTTTGCGCATCTGGTGATACGTTGCCCAGCATTCCTTGTAGCGCGGATCGCTGTTCGGGTCGACGACTTCCAGATCCTGGCCGATACGCAGTTTCGAACCGATGCGTTGCAGCCGGGCTTCAATGACGTCCGGGCGGCCGATGAGGATTGGTTGCGTCAGTTGCTCGTCGAGAATGGTCTGTGCGGCGCGCAAGATGCGTACATCTTCCCCGTCGGGATAGACGATGCGAGTGCGTCGTCCGCGTTTGGCGGCCGAGAAAACCGCGCGCATGCCGACACCGGTCTGATAGACGAATTCGCGCAGCTTTTCCCGGTAGGCCGCCATGTCGGTGATCGGTCGGGTCGCGACGCCGGAAGCCATCGCCGCCTCGGCAACAGCCGGCGCGATGGTGGTGATCAGCCGTGGATCGAATGGTTTCGGAATCAGATACTCCGGACCAAACGACAACTCCTGCCCGGGATAGGCCATGGCCACTTCGTCACTGACTTCCTGCTGCGCCATGGCGGCCAAAGCCCGCACGCAAGCCATCTTCATCGCTTCATTGATGCCGGTGGCGCCGACATCGAGCGCGCCGCGGAAAATGAACGGAAAACACAGCACATTGTTGACCTGATTCGGATAATCCGAACGTCCGGTGGCCATGATCACATCGGAACGAACGGCGCGCGCCACTTCCGGCATGATTTCCGGCGTCGGATTGGCCAGGGCGAAAACGATCGGCTGTGCGGCCATCGTCGCCAGCATTTCCGGTTTCATCGCTCCGGCAGCCGACAGTCCGAGGAAAACATCCTTGCCGACGATGGCGTCGGCCAGCGTACGCGCGTCGGTCTCTTGCGCGTAACGCGCCTTGTTCGGTTCCATCTGCTCGTCGCGACCGACGTAGACCACACCTTTGGAATCGCAAATGGTGATGTTTTCGCGTTTGACGCCCAGTTCGCACCACAGATTCAGACAGGAGATGGCGGCCGCGCCGGCGCCTGAGCAGACGACGGTAATTTCGCCGATATTTTTTCCGATCACCTGCAAAGCGTTAAGAATCGCTGCCGCGGAAATGATCGCCGTTCCGTGCTGATCGTCATGAAACACCGGGATCGACATTCTTTCCTTCAAGCGACGCTCGATATAGAAGCATTCGGGCGCTTTGATGTCTTCCAGATTGATACCGCCCAGGGTCGGCTCCATTGCTGCGATCAGGTCGATCAATCTGTCCGGATCGCTTTCGGCCAGTTCGATATCGAAAACGTCGATACCGGCAAATTTCTTGAACAGGCAGCCCTTGCCCTCCATCACCGGCTTGGCAGCCAATGGACCGATATTGCCGAGGCCGAGAACGGCGGTGCCATTGGTGATCACGCCCACCAGATTCGCCCGCGAGGTATACAGACTGGCCGTTCCCGGATCGTCGACGATGGCTTGGCAGGCAAAGGCGACGCCGGGCGAATAGGCCAGCGCCAGATCGATCTGATTGCTCAGCCCTTTGGTCGGCTGGACCGAAATCTTGCCCGGCGCGGGATGACAATGGTATTCAAGTGCCGCTTCGCGAAGATCGGCCTGACGTTGATCGTTTTCCATCTGTTCTCCTGATACAAAGGGCATCGACATGAAAAGGGCGTCACTTTAACGTGAAAGTCGGGCAGCGACTCAATAATCCCCGCCCCGCCCGTCGTGGAGAGAGGCGCAAGACATCAGGCTGGCGTCAGGAAAAGTCGAGTTCCGGCAGACGGCACGGACCCTGCGCACCTGGAAGGACCATTTCGGCAGAAAAGAAGAAGGTTAGCAGCCTGTCGGGCAGGCGACGATCGATCGGCCTGCGTTGTCAGTCAGCCACCTGGGTCAGCGCTTGCGATTGACGATCACCCCGATCAGCATTCCCGCGCCGCCGCCACCCAGCGTGATCGCCAGCACCGGCCCCCAGGTCGCTTGCGTCTGACCGACGATGTTCGACCACAGGACGGTCGCCAGCCCGCCGGCCAGCAAACCGAAGATGCCACCGATGAAAGCGCCGCGTGCAAGCGCTCCCGAACGACCGTCATCGCCACAGCAATACGGACAATACAAGACCGAACCAGGCAATTTCCTTTCACAACTGGGGCAGGCGATGCTTTCAACATTGGCTGGCGGCGTTTGGTCATTCCGGCCCGGCAGTTCGGCACTCATCAGATCTTCCGTGCCAGATCGACAGCCAGACCGGTATAGCTCGCCGGAGTCAAGGCGAGCAACGCGCGCTTGGCCTCGGCGGGGATTTCCAGAGCGGCGATGAAAGCTTGCAAATCCTGAGGTGCAATGCGTTTGCCGCGAGTGAGATCCTTCAGTTTTTCATAGGGGTTGGCCACTGCGTAGCGGCGCATCACGGTTTGTATCGGTTCGGCCAACAGTTCCCAGTTGGCATCCAGATCGTCCAGCAGGCATTCCGGTGCCGCCTCGAGTTTGTTCAAGCCTCGCAACAGCGAATCGTAAGCAAGCAGGGTATGCCCCAGTCCGACCCCCATGTTGCGCAGTACCGTCGAGTCGGTCAGATCGCGCTGCCAACGCGAAAGCGGCAGCTTGTCGGCAAGGTGACGCAAAACGGCATTGGCCAGTCCGAGGTTGCCCTCCGCGTTTTCAAAATCGATCGGATTGACCTTGTGCGGCATGGTCGACGATCCCACCTCGCCGGCTTTCAGCTTCTGCCGAAAATAGCCCAGTGAAATATACGCCCAGATGTCGCGGCACAGATCGATCAGAATCAGGTTGCCGCGTGCGTAGGCATCGAACAGCTCGGCCAGACTGTCGTGCGGTTCGATCTGGATGGTGTAGGGATTGAATTCCAGCCCCAGTGATTCGACGACGCGCCGCGAAAAATTTTCCCAGTCGAAATCCGGGTATGCCGCCAGATGCGCGTTGTAGTTGCCGACCGCGCCGTTGATTTTGCCCAGCAGGCCGACCTTGGCCGTCGTCGCCCGCGCACGTTGCAAGCGCGCAACGACATTGGCCAGTTCCTTGCCAAGCGTCGTCGGCGTCGCCGGTTGTCCATGCGTGCGCGACATCATCGGCATGTCGGCAAACTGATGCGCCAGCTCGCGCAGCCGTTCGAGCAGTCGATCGAGAGCGGGCAGCATCACATCTCGACGGGCGGCCTGCAACATCAATCCGTGAGCCAGATTGTTGATGTCTTCCGATGTGCAGGCGAAGTGAATGAATTCGGCAACACGCATCACCTCTGCGTTGTCGGCCAATTTCTTCTTCAACCAATACTCCAGCGCCTTGACATCATGATTGGTCACTGCCTCGATCGCCTTGACCTCGGCGGCCTGCGCCGGGTCGAAACCGGCGATCACGGCATCGAGCGCGTCGATGGTAGCTGGCGAAAAAGCGGGAATTTCCGAAAAATGACTTTCTGCCGCCAAGGCTTTCAACCATTCGACCTCGACCTGCAATCGCCGATAAATCAGTCCAAACTCGGAGAAGTGTGGGCGCAGAGCCGCCAGTTTGCCGGCATAGCGACCATCGAGAGGAGAAAGAGTGGTCAATTCAAAGTGGGACATCGGGGTACGTCCTGACAACGAAACACGAAAAGCAGGCATTCTACCTGCCTGGAGAAAACGAATGAATCGCTTGTGCAAGAACAATGCCCGTCGGATCAGACCGCGAGGTTAAAGGCCTATTCCGCCATTATTAAACGCCCGGTCGGCAATCGCTCTCGCGCACGAACGGCCTTCCCTTGATCGGCGTTTTTCGCTAGCATACCCCCGCTGGCAACGCCCTGCCGTCATCGGGGTCAGGGTATTCCAGTGACCGCTGTTTACTGCGCTAGCAAACTCCGATCCCGCATGAGGCACATATCAATGAGCGAACACATTCATCACGTTACGGATAACAGTTTTGGCGTCGAGGTCCTGCAGGCCGACCAGCCGGTTCTCGTCGATTATTGGGCGGAATGGTGTGGCCCGTGCAAAATGATCGCCCCCCTGCTCGATGACATTGCCAACGACTACGCCGGTCGTTTGAAAGTGGTCAAAGTCAATATCGACGAAAATCAGCGCACGCCGGCCAGCTATGGTATTCGTGGCATTCCGACACTGATGTTGTTCAAGAATGGCAACGTTGAAGCGACCAAGGTCGGTGCCTTGTCGCGTTCGCAACTGATCACCTTCATTGACAGCAATCTTTAAAATCGTTACTCTGCGCCTGAAGGTTTGTGGCCTTGTCATGACAATGGGCCACCCCTCGAGTCTACCCAATCCGCTCAAGACCTTCAGACGTCTCTCTGCTCCACGACCATCCCGCCTTTGAATCGGCTTCCCGCACAATAAGCACGCCTTCCACTATGGGGTTGCGTTTATCCATCCCCAGTGTTTCGTCTTCTCCTTTTCATCGCCAACTCATGCACTTATCAGAACTCAAGGCTTTCCATGTAAGCCAGCTCCTCGACATGGCCGTCAGCAACAATGTCGAAGGCGCCAATCGACTGCGCAAACATGAACTGATATTTGCGTTGTTGAAAAATCAGGCCCGGAAAGGCGAGAGCATTTTTGGCGATGGCACACTGGAAACGCTTTCCGACGGCTTCGGTTTTCTTCGTTCCCCGGATACGTCTTATCTGGCGAGCACCGATGACATTTACGTCAGCCCGAGCCAGATCCGCCGTTTCAATCTGCATACTGGCGATACCATCGAGGGTGAAATCCGGACGCCCAAGGACGGCGAACGTTATTTCGCGCTGGTCAAGGTGGACAAGATCAACGGCGAACCGCCGGAGGCCTCGAAAAACAAGATACTTTTCGAGAACCTGACACCGCTGCATCCTTCGGAGCATCTCAAGCTCGAGCGCGACATTCGCGGTGAGGAGAACATCACCAGCCGCATCGTCGACATCATTTCGCCGATCGGCAAAGGACAGCGCGGTCTGCTGGTCTCCAGCCCGAAGAGCGGCAAAACGGTGATGATGCAGCATATTGCGCACGCCATCACCGCCAACCATCCCGATGTAACGCTGATCGTGCTGCTGATCGACGAGCGTCCGGAAGAAGTGACCGAAATGACCCGTTCGGTACGCGGCGAAGTGGTCGCCTCGACCTTCGACGAGCCGGCCACTCGTCACGTACAAGTCGCCGAAATGGTCATTGAAAAAGCCAAGCGGCTGGTCGAACACAAACGTGACGTGGTCATCCTGCTCGACTCGATCACCCGCCTGGCTCGCGCGTACAACACCGTGCAGCCCGCCTCCGGCAAGGTATTGACCGGTGGTGTCGATGCCAATGCCTTGCAGAAACCGAAGCGTTTCTTTGGTGCCGCCCGCAATATCGAGGAGGGCGGTTCGTTGACGATCATTGCCACGGCGCTGATCGATACCGGCAGCCGTATGGACGACGTGATCTATGAGGAGTTCAAGGGCACCGGCAACATGGAGATCCATCTGGATCGGCGAATGGCCGAAAAGCGGGTTTATCCGGCGATCAACGTCAATCGCTCCGGCACGCGGCGCGAGGAACTGCTGCTCAAGCCAGACGTCCTGCAGAAGATGTGGATCCTGCGCAAACTGCTGTACAACATGGACGATCTCGAAGCGATGGAATTCCTGCTCGACAAGATCAAGGCCACCAAGAACAACGGCGAATTTTTTGACTCCATGCGCCGCTGATTGCCGAGGAAATAATTTTCACCGACCCGTCGGGACAACTGGCTCAGCGGCACCGGCATGGATCAGGCGGTAAGAGGCAAACCGTACGCTTGCTACAGTTCGGACGCATCCCCCGAGCCCCCGCCTTCCTTCTTTGCGTGGAATGAAGCGTCTTAAGGAAGATGTTCGCGATTTCCTTGCCAGTAGCAGAGGATCGTACCGCTCTCGCAAGCGTGGCATCACCAAGTTGACCTGGGTTAATGCGAAACCTTTCGGGCAGCACAATATCGATTTTCTGGTTCTCCCCGGTAACGGGCACAAGGACCCGCGCGCATTGAGCAGAAATAATTGCGGAGATAGTGGTCGTCAATGTTTCAGAAAGGAGAGTTATCGATGAAGGCCTTCGCCGTCGCGGCGTTTGGCATGCTCACCGTCAGTGCCGCGGCGCATGCCGTCGATGTCGACCTGCCGCGCAATCTGGCCGCCGGCTGCACCGGTTGCCATGGTACGGAAGGCCGGGCGGTCAGCGGTAGCGGTTTCGATTCGCTGGCCGGACTCGATCAGGCCCGGATCATGCAGAAACTCACCGAATTCAAAAGCGGCGTACGACCGGCGACGGTGATGCAGCAGATCGTCAAGGGCTACAGCGACGATCAACTGGCCTTGATTGCTGCCCATTTCGCCGCACAAAGGTAAGCGACGATGTTTTCTGCTGACCGACGCCGTTTTCTCCGGGCCGGACTGGCGGCATCGGCGCTGGTGGCGCTCGACGGCTACGCCAACCCACTGCCGCCGAAAATCAGCGGCCAGGTGGTCATCGTTGGCGGTGGTTACGCCGGCGCCACCTGCGCGCGCTACCTGCGCTTGTGGAGCGCCGGGCAAGTCGCCGTGACCTTAATCGAGCGGCAAGCAAGTTTCGTCTCCTGTCCGCTGTCCAATCTGGTGCTGGCCGGCAACCGGCGGATCGACGACATCACCCTGTCCTATGACCGTCTGCGCGAGCACTGGGGTATCCGCCTGGTACGCGATGAAGCGGTCGATTTCGACACCGACCGGCGCCTGGTCGTCCTGGGCAACGGCGAACGTCTGACTTATGATCGGCTGGTGCTCTCGCCGGGGATCGATTTCATGTGGGAGGATCTGCCCGCCTTCGCCGATCCGGCGGCGGGTACAGCGATTCTGCACGCCTGGAAAGCCGGTCCGCAGACCTTGGCCTTACGCCGGCAACTGGAGGCGATGCCGGATGGCGGTTTGTTCGTGATGACCATCCCGAAAGCGCCGTATCGCTGTCCGCCCGGACCTTACGAACGCGCCTGTTTGGTCGCTGACTATTGTCAACGGCACAAATCGCGCGCAAAAGTGATCATCCTCGACGCCAACGATGACGTGGTGTCGAAAAAGGCGCTGTTCGTCAGTGCCTGGAACGAGTTGTACCCCGGCATCATCGACTACCGGCCGGGCCAGGAATTGAAAGACGTCGATGTCCGCACGCGCAGCGCCATCCTCGACTTCGAGCAGCAGCGCGCCGACGTGCTGAACGTCATCCCGCCGCAACGTGCCGGCGACATCGCTGCCCGTGCCGGCGTGCGGCTGATCAATCAGCGCTGGGCGGAAATCGACTGGCTGAGCATGGAAGCCGTCGGCAGCGCAGGAATACACGTCATCGGTGATGCCGTATTTCCGGCGCCGACGATGCCCAAATCGGCGCACATGGCCAATCAGCACGGCAAACTGGCGGCGGCGGCCATCCTGCGCCGTCTCGCCGGCCAGTCACCCAGCGCTTCGCCGGTGCTGACCAATACCTGCTACAGCTTCGTCGCTCCCGACAACGCCATCCACGTCACGTCGGTACACCGTTACGACCCGGCGAGCCGCCTATTGCAGCCGATCCCCGGCGCTGGCGGTGTGTCGCCGGCACGCAACGAAAACGAAGCGAAATACGCCATGGCCTGGGCGCGGAATATCTGGGCCGACACCTTGTCGTAACCCCCGAAGCAATCGCTCAGACAAACAGTTCAGCGAGCGCCGCGCCGGGGTCGGCCGCACGCATGAAGGCTTCGCCGACCAGGAAGGCATGGATGCCATGCTGGCGCATGTGGGCGACGTCGGCCGTGCTCAGGATACCGCTTTCGGTGACTAGCAGCCGCCCGGATTCGACCTGCGGCAACAGGTCGAGCGTCGTCTGCAGGCTGACTTCGAAGCTGCGCAGATTGCGGTTGTTGATGCCGATCAGGCGCGTGGTGATCTGTTGCGCCTGTTCCAGCTCGCTCGCGTCATGCACTTCGACCAGCACGGCCATGCCGAGGCTCGCCGCGATAGTGGCGAAATCGCGCATCGTGGCGAGATCGAGCGCTGCGGCGATCAGCAGGATGGCGTCGGCGCCCATCGCCCGCGCTTCATAGACCTGATAGGCGTCGACCAGAAAATCCTTGCGCAGCACCGGCAAGCGGCAGGCTGAGCGTGCCGCCTGCAAATACGCCGCACTGCCCTGAAAAAATTGCCGGTCGGTCAAAACCGACAGGCAAGCCGCCCCATGCCGTTGATAACTGACGGCGATTTCAGCCGGCAGGAAATCGGCGCGCAGCACACCGCGCGACGGGCTGGCTTTCTTGATCTCAGCGATCACCGCCGCCTGACCGGCGTCGATACGGGCTTGCATGGCGCCGAGGAAATCGCGCGGCGCCGGCGCGGTCTCGGCCGCACGCCGCACATCGGCCAAGGAGGCGACGGCGCAGGCCGCGGCGACTTCCTCGCGCTTGACGGCGAGGATGCGCTGGAGAATGTCGTTCATCGGTAAACCTTTGTCGCAAGCGTCAGCGCGACGGCTGCGCGTCGCGCGCTCGGCATTGGCGCTGATCAGACGGTAAAACGGTGCGTAAAGGCGACGAATTCATCGAGCTTGGCGCGTGCCGCACCCGAAGTGATCGCTTCAAATGCCAGATCGACTCCCGCTGCCAGCGACGCCGCGACACCGGCGACATAAATGCTGGCGCCGGCGTTCAGGGCGGTGATATCGCGCGCCGGACCGAGCTTGTTTTCCAGCGCTGCACGCAGCATCGCCTGCGATGCTTCGACGTTGGCCACGCGCAGCACGCGCGGATCGTGCACCGGCAGATTGAATTGTTCCGGATGGATGCTGTATTCCTCGACGCGCCCGTTCTTCAACTCGCCGACCAGCGTTTCGCCGGAAATCGAGATTTCATCGAGTCCTTCGCGACCGAAAACGGTCATCGCATGCTCGCTGCCCAGCCGCTGCAAGACGCGCACCTGAATGCCGACCAGATCCGGGTGAAAAACGCCCAGCACCTGATTGGCCGCGTTTGCCGGATTGGTCAACGGACCGAGAATGTTGAACAGCGTGCGTACGCCCAACTCGCGACGCACCGGCGCGGCGTGTTTCATCGCACTGTGGTGATTCGGTGCGAACATGAAGCCGATACCGAATTCGTCGATGCACTGACCGACCTGCGCCGGCGTCAGATTGATATTCACTCCCAGCGCTTCGAGAACGTCGGCGCTGCCCGACTGTGACGACACCGAGCGGCCGCCGTGCTTGGCGACGCGCGCGCCGGCCGCCGCGGCGACGAACATCGCCGCGGTCGAGATATTGAACGTCTGCGCGCCGTCGCCGCCGGTCCCGCAGGTATCGACCAGCCGCGACTGATCGGCGACTGGCACCTTGGTGGACAACTCGCGCATCACCTGCGCTGCGGCGGAAATCTCACCGATGGTTTCCTTCTTCACCCGCAGACCGGTGATGATCGCGGCGATCATCACCGGCGTCACCTCGCCGCTCATGATCTGCCGCATCAGGGCGATCATTTCGTCATGAAAGATTTCGCGGTGTTCGATGACCCGCGCCAGCGCCTCTTGCGGCTTCATGCGGCGTATGCCTCCAGAAAATTGTTCAACAGATCGTGACCGCGCTCGGTGAGAATCGATTCCGGATGGAACTGCACCCCCTCGACCGGCCATTGCCGATGCCGCAAGCCCATGATTTCGCCATCGTCGGTCCAGGCGGTCACTTCGAGCGACTCCGGCAGCGAGGAACGCTCGACGGCCAGCGAGTGATAGCGCGTGCAGGTCAGCGGATCGGGCAGATCGCGAAAAACGCCTTGCCCGCCGTGTCTGACCGGCGAAACCTTGCCATGCATCAATTTCCTGGCATGTACCACGTGCCCGCCAAAAGCTTCACCGATGGCTTGATGACCGAGACAGACGCCGAGCAAAGGAATCTTGCCGGCAAATTCGCGGATCGCCGCCAGCGAAACACCCGCCTGCCCCGGTGCGCACGGTCCCGGCGAGATCACCAGATAGTCCGGCCGCAACTGCCCGATCTGCGTCAGGGAAAGTGCGTCGTTGCGATATACGCGCACATCCTGGCCGAGCTCGCCGAAATACTGCGCGAGGTTATAGGTGAATGAGTCGTAGTTGTCTATAATCAGAAGCATTTTAGGGCTATCCATTTGATTTTGTTAGCCCCTGCCGCTGCAACCGGGCGATTTTATGCGGTAGGTTATGCGGTTTCTCTACTGCTGCCCATGATTAGTTTCGGCGAAGGGGAAAATCTTCTACGAATCGCGCATTATCTCCAGCCGCCGCACCGGCTGCAAGTCAGGTCTTCATGAAGACCATCCAGTGTGTCAACCCTTTTCTTCCTGATGTTTGAAAGCACCGTCAGGGTACGGTAGCGCCCGGAAGTCAAGCATCACGTCAGGTTCAATCCGCAGCGTGCGCGTGCCGCTCTCGTTCCCGTGCGAGCGGTCGGTAACGGTGATGGTTTCGCTCCGCTGATCGCCGCCGCAGCAGGGGTCAAGAATCTTTTTCTCCATTGCCGCTGCCGCTCATGCCGCCTGCGGCTGCCGCTCTTGGGAAACGCAGATTTATTCCCGCCAGCCCCCACACTTAATATGACAATGT
>CAYRXO010000009.1:0-33374 GCA_964428215.1 uncultured Candidatus Accumulibacter sp.
CATAAACGCCAACGATGAGCGTTTCGCACTGGCCGCTTAAGGCCTATGCCGAGGCCGCTTTAGCCTTGTAACCGAAGAAAAGCCGGCGGGGACCTTCTGGTCCCCGTCGTCATTTCCAGGGGCAAAACGTTCTGCCGCCCAGCGACATGTTTCACCTTCGATTGCCAATGGCAGGCAGGATGGGAAGGTTCGCTGAGCGTGCCTCATTTGTCCTTTTCCAGTTTCAACGATTCCAGGATCGCCTTGGCGGCATCGTCGCTGTTTTCCGGTGTCTTGCCTTTGACCTTGTCGATGCCCGGTGTGGCGGGAGCGCCGTAATCGGAAGTGGGAGTCTCGATTTTCACCGCGTCGAGATCGACCGTTTCATCCTGATCGAGACCGAAGGTCACCAGTTGCGGGAAAGCGATCAATACGGCGACCATGATGATCTGGATACAGACAAAGGGAATCGCCCCCCAGTAGATATCGGAGGTCCTGACCGACGCCGGAGCCACCGAACGCAAGTAGAACAGCGCGAAGCCGAACGGCGGGTGCATGAAAGAGGTCTGCATATTGACCGCCAGGAGCACGCCGAACCAGATCAGATCGATACCCAGTGTTTGCGCCACCGGTCCGAGCAAAGGTACGACGATGAACGACAGCTCGAAGAAATCGAGAAAGAAAGCCAGCAGAAAAACCAGCACATTGACGACGACCAGAAAGCCGACTTCGCCACCAGGCAAGCCGGTCAGCAAGTGCTCGACCCACTTATGGCCGTCGACACCGTAGAAAGTCAACGAGAACACGCGCGCACCGACCAGGATGAAGACGACGAAAGTGGTCAGTTTGGCAGTGGTTTCCATTGCCTGCCTGAGCAGCGGCCACGACAGACGCTTGCGCAGCACTGCCATGACCAGCGCGCCCGTGGCACCCATGGCGCCGCCCTCGGTCGGAGTGGCGATGCCCATGAAAATGGTGCCCAGCACGAGAAAGATCAGCATCAGCGGCGGCACCAACGTCGTCAACACCCGAAACAGCAAGGCCATGCCGCGCAAGGTGCGCGCTTCCGCCGGCAAGGCCGGCGCCCAGGAGGGCTTGAACAGGCACATCACGATGACATAGACGACATAAAGCCCGGTCAGTACCAGGCCGGGAATGAAGGCGCCGGCGTACATGTCGCCGACCGATTTCCCCAGTTGATCGGCCATGATGATCAGCACCAGCGACGGCGGGATGATTTGCGCCAAGGTGCCCGACGCGGCGATGACGCCGGTGGCCAGGCGAGTGTCGTAGCCGTAGCGCATCATGATCGGCAGCGAAATCAGTCCCATCGAGATCACCGACGCGGCAACCACGCCGGTGGTCGCCGCCAGCAGGGCGCCAACGAAGATCACTGCGAAAGCCAGTCCGCCACGCAAAGGGCCGAACAACTGGCCGATGGTCTCGAGCAGATCCTCGGCCATTCCCGAGCGTTCGAGAATCAGTCCCATGAAGGTGAAAAACGGGATGGCCAGCAAGGTGTCGTTGCTCATGATGCCGAAAATGCGATCCGGCAAGGCCTGAAACAACTGCGGGCTGAGCAGGCCGAGTTCGATACCGATCAACGCAAAGAAGATGCCGTTGGCAGCCAGAGAAAAGGAGACTGGAAAGCCGAGCAACAGAAAGACGACCATCGATACAAAGATGATCGGCGCCATGTTAGCGATCAAAAATTCGGTCATCACGATTCTCCCTTCTGCGCCTTGATCGCCAGAGCCAGTTCTTCTTCGGCGGTCAATTTGTGCGGTTTCTCGGTCGGGTCGGCACAGCGCCCGAGAAGAAAGCCGATGCGCTTGATCAGTTCGGAGAGGCTTTGTATGACCAACAGGAAGAAACCGATCGGCACCAACAGGCGCACCGGCCACACAGACAAACCGCCAGCATTGCTCGACTGCTCATGGTTCTGCCAAGCGAGAACGAAAATCGGCCAGGAGAGAGACATGACCGTGACGGCCATCGGCAGCAGGAAGAAAATGATGCCGAAAATATCGATCCAGGTTTGCGTGCGCTTCGACAAGCGGCCGGCAATCAGATCGATGCGCACATGTTCGTTCCGCAACAGCGTGTAGCCGGCACCGAACAGGAAAATCGCCGAGAACAGGTACCACTGAATCTCGAGAAAAGCATTCGAGCTGTAATTGATGGTGTAGCGCATCAACGCGTTGCTGGCGGCGATCAGCGTCACGATCAACACCAGCCAGATGATCGATTTGCCGACACGTTCGGTCAGACTATCGATCAGTTGGGAAAGCTTGAGCAAACCATTCACGATCCAACCTCCTCAAAGTGAATAAGTCCTCCTTGGTCCGATCGCTGATCCTCATTTCCAATCCCGGCAGCTGATTCGGTTGCTCCGTGCCTCGACGTCAATAAGGCGCAATTGAAACGAGCGTTCCGATTATGTCACAGGATCACGTATGCGAAAAGGATTGAACGATGTGGATGACGGGAGAAAACAAGTTAAAAAAAGGACTGGAATCAGTCTGTTGACTGTCGGCCATCACTCGCGCCGCCTCGACAGTAAACTGCAGGCGCTGTCCGTCTTTTCTTGCCGATCACTTTTTCGCACCAGAAATGAATTGTTGCGCTGCGGAGGGAACCAAAGAACGGTTCGCTCGTCTTGGGTCGCGTTTGTCGCTTCGTTCTTACGCAGCAACGTCATTGACTACTTACTGCTTGTCCGCTGCCCGGATGGATGACCGTGTGTCGATCCACTCCAGCGGCGACATCAAACCGACATTGAAAATGCCGCCGATCACGGCGAACCGCCTGGTTTATTTACCTGGCGCATGTTGCTTAGTTCTTCCGCCTTGAGGGACAATCCGCGAACAGGCACCTGCAGCCACACATCGACCGTCATCTGATCATGCGCGATCTTCCCGACCAGTTTCTCGTCGCCTTCTCCTTCGCCGGCGAACAGCGCGCTCTCGTGCAGCGCATCGCCGAAGCGACCGAGCAGCGCTTGGGGAAAGCGACCGTCTTTTTCGACGATTGGTACGAGCACTACATCGCCGGTGACGACGCCGACCTGCGGCTTCAGGAAATCTACGGCAAACGTTCGCTGCTTGCGCTGGTCTGCGTTTCCGCATCCTATGGCGGCAAGCCATGGACACAGGCCGAACACGCGGCCATCCGTTCGCGCCAGATGCAATCGCGCAGCAGCCCGCGTGCAGCCGATCGACTGGCGGTCCTGCCGTTGCGCGTCGGCAACGGCGATGTACCGGGAATCCTGTTCAATAGCATCGTTCCGGACGTCCGCCAGAAAACGATCGACCAAGTCCTCGAGCTGATCGTCAGCCGGCTGCAACTGGTGCGCGGCGAGCAGCCGCCGCAGCCAGTAGCGAGCGGCACGGCGTACTGGCCGGATGAACCCCTTGCCTTCGAGCACAGCCTGGCCGATCGCACTTCGCAATGGCCGGCGATACAGCAAGTGATGGCCGCCGGTTCGCGCCAGCGCATCCTGCTCTTCAAGGGCGCCAGCGGCCATGGCAAGAGCGTCCTCCTGAGCACTGCCACCGCCTATGCCCGGCTGCTCGGCGTGCTGCAGGCGTACGTCGACTTCAAGAATACGCAGCACCTGCAGCAGGCTAACGTATTGCGCACCTTGCGGCTCGACATCGGAGGCGCGCTGCCGTGTTTCGCGTAGGCGCCAGACGCCTGGACACTGCTAGAGGGCCTGCGACGGCTGATGACGCCGCTGCTCATCGTGCTCGATACCTACGAAAAAGTCGTCGAGACCAACGAACTGGTCACCTGGATCGAAACGCAGTGGCTCGCCGAGGCCGAACAGTGCCCGCACTGGCGCTTTCTCGTCGGCGGCCAGAAACTGCCGCTCAGCGCACGCGCGCGCTGGCAGCCGTTCGCGCGCGAGATCGAACTCGAGCGCATTGCCGATCAGCGTGCCTGGAGCGACTGGATACGGCAGCGAAACCCGCGTGTCGAGGACAAGCATGTCGAAGGCATCGTGCTCGGCGACGACGGCCTGCCGGCAACGATCAGCACGCTGCTCGCCGGTCTGGCCGACAGGCTGACGGCGCCAGGATGAGCCGGTGAGCGACGGGAACGATATCTTCGCCGATTACCTGCAGCTCGTGCTGCAGGCCAAGGGCGATCCGCAGATTCAGGCGGCGCTGGCCGCGGAGTTCGCGCTGAGCGCGCGTCCGGACGCCGATGCCGCGCAGCTGCGCGCGACACTCGACGACGCCGCGGTGTTGGGCTGGTTCGACGCGCGCCTGTTCGCCGAACTGCTGCACATCCCGCGGCAGGAAGCGGCGAAGCAGTTTGCCGCGCTGGCGTCGTTTTCGTTCGTTGAACCCTATCGGCGCGAAGAAAGCGAAACGCGCAACATCCACGAGGCCACCCGCCTCGGCTGGCGCAGGCAACTGGCGACAGCCGACCCCGAGCGCTGGCGCATCCTCTCGCGGCGTGCGGCAGCGTGCTTTGCCGCCTCGACGGCGTGAGAAGCGCAGATCGAGCACGTGTATCACCTGCTTTGCGGCAACCCCACGCAAGGTGTGCGTGCTCTCGAAGCTTTGAATCAGGATTGGGCTAGCGCGTATCCGGCGCATCGCTACGCTCTCGCCGCGGTGCTCAAGGGACTCGAAGAGACGGCACTCGTACATGGCGTGGCTCGCGCCTGGACATTGCTCGTCATCGGCTGGGCACGCGATATGGGCGGCGATACCGCGCAGTTGGGCGATCTGGCTATCCAGGCGCTGCCGTTGGCACGCGAGAACGATGCCGTTTCAGCCGAGAAAGAGGCGCAGTGCCTGCTCGGCGGCGCGCGCTGGGCGCAAGGTCGACTGGACGAAGCGCAAGCCGCGGATGCCAAGTACCTGGCGATCAGCCAGCGGCTGGCCGCGCTGGACGCTAGCCACGCAGGCTGGCAGCACGATCTGTCCGTCGCGTACAGCAAGATCGACGACGTGCGCCGAGCGCAAGTCCAACTGGACGCAGCGTAGGCCATCCCCTTACGCATTGAGGCCGTCTCCGACCATGCCCTTGCTGCTGCGCTTCTCTGCCCGCCCGCTGGCAGTTCGCGTCGTTATCGTCGTGCTGGGCTACGTCGGCGCTCTGCTGGCGGCATTCGCCGCCCTGTTCGCCTTCGCATGGCTGACCGACGGCGCCGACCGGGACGCGTCGTCGGGAATGTATGCTTTCGCTGACGCAGCCGTATTTCTGTTTACATTCTTCCTTCTCGCCACTGCGCCAACCTTTCTGCTGTTGCATCTCCTGAGGCCGTTTCCGAAGTTCTGGACCGGGCTGGCCATCGCTTGCCTGGCCATCTCGCTGACGGGCTTGCTCAGTGCGGCGCATATTGCCTGGCGGTTCGCGGAGCTTGGTTTGTGGGTAGAAATCGCATTGCCGCGCTTGTTTCTGTCGCCGATCATCCTGCTGTTGCTGCTGCTGACGGTCCTGGTCACGCCCTACTCGACGGCGAAGCGCACGATAACTGTCGCTGCCGCGATGGAATTCACCTCGATCGCCATTCTTGTCATCTATTGGCTCGTTCCCGCCCTGGCGAGGTCAATCTAGTGGCATACAGCGGGAATTGCGCAGAAACCCTAAATTTCCAGCCAAGCAAAACGCAAGCAGAAACAGGAAGGCTTGGAAATAGTGATTGAACCCAGGCGTTTAACCTTTTTGTCGAATTTTCTTACATCGAGAGTCTATTGAGCCATAAAACATCCTATAACAAACTGATAAGTAAAAATTATGCTGTTTTGGCACAAAATTTGCCTAGTTGGACTTTGCGTCTTCCGGGTCTTTCTTCTGCGAGGGCGGGACCATCTTCTGGCTCACTGACAACGCGGCCGGCTTTGCAGTGACGTATCGCAAAGCATGTGCCTGATTAATAATATTTGGATATCACTATGTTCAACAATGGACGTTTTCCTTTAAAGGCCCTCATTGGCTCATTATTTGCAGTTGCGGCGTCGGTTTCGAATGCCAATGTGCTTTATTCGAACACCACTCCTACCGGCATCATTACTTCACCCGGTAGCGCAACAGCCACTTTCTCTTCAGGCGCAGGCGCAGGCAGCATGTCCTTTCAGATCCAGGGCTATCTCTCACTCGATGGTGTAAATTGCTGCACCGACACCTTCACGCTTGACCTCGACGGAACCCCATTATTTTCGGGCGCATTCGACTTGGGTGGCGGTGGAGTGAACACCATTTTTGCCGACCCCAACGGTGCCACCTGGAGTGCTTCGGCTTCTGGCTTTTTCGGCGGCGGCACGCTCGACGTGGCGTTGCCCGTCGGCTTCACCGCCGGCTTGCACACCTTGACCTTTTCCTACGCTGGCAGTTTCCAGGGCCTTGCTGACGAAGGCTGGGGTGTGAATCGAGTAACGGTCGAAGGCCCCACCCCGACCAATGTGCCTGAGCCCGCGACTCTGACGCTTCTTGGTTTGAGCCTTCTGGGAGTCGTCGTCCCGCGCCGCCGCACCCGCGGCTAAGGAAGCGCAGAATCATTCGCCTTTTTAAACAAATGACACTATAAAATCAATTGATTAGCTTGACTTCTGAGCGGCAAATCCGAATAAATCTGCGTTTTCTCTAAGTTCCGCCATTATCGCTACATGCTGTCGTCGACACCTCGTCGTCGACAGCGTGTGAAGAGGGGCGGCGAGACTCAGTTGATGCTTTGCTGCCATCCATCTGCTTGAGCGTGCGTGACACCTGCACATTCAAGAATCCTTGCAAAATGGATCTTCGAGCTTGACACCATTATCCACTCGCACATGAAACAAGCCCAAGGCCGTGATCACTGCCGCCCATAAACGGGCTCGGCGGATCAACACCTTGTTGTCCAATGGCGAGGACTACTCCGAAGAACGGGATCGTCAGCGAGCAAACGGCGCAGCCCCCCCGCTGACTGACGCCGCGCCGACTATCGCGCCAAGGCCTTCGCCATGACCTAACCGCAGCGAGTCACAGTGCAGCGTCATGGTGTTCATGTGTGCAATCGCCGCGGGCCGTTTGACACCATTGACTGACTCTACATGATGTTGGCGCAGCGACGCAGACCGCTCGAAGGGTCCGTAGACCGAGCCGGCGATTGACCTCCCGGGTGTCGATCACCACTGACCGCAAGTGACTGTGGAGCCAGGAGATGGAAACGGACCAAGCTTGCCTTCTGCGACCATGCAGCTGCAAGCCTCGTCCGTCGGGAACTTAATCGGACTGCTTCCTCAGAAACGCCGGAATGTCGTAACGATCGACACCGCTGTTGGCCAACGCTTCGACCGTCGCCATACGCCCCTTGCGCACGACCGTCGGCCGGTCGAGGCTGGAATAGTCGATCGCACCGCCGCCATAGCGGTGATCGGTACCGGTCGCCGTCAGAACGGCGTTGTTGATCACTTCGAAGTTCTGCCGTTTGGTCTGTGCCTGACCGAGACCGGTGGCCACCACCGTCACCCGGATGTCCTCGCCCATGTCCGGGTCATAGACCGCACCGAAAATGATGTGCGCGTCATCGGCGGCAAACGCACGCACGGTGCTCATCACGTCATTGACTTCCTTCATCTTCAGCGAACGCGTCGCAGTGATATTGACCAGCACGCCTTTGGCGCCCGAGAGGTTGACGCCTTCGAGCAGCGGAGAAGCGACGGCGCGTTCGGCGGCGATACGCGCGCGATCGACGCCGGCAGCGTTGGCCGAACCCATCATCGCCATACCCATTTCGCCCATCACCGTGCGCACATCCTCGAAGTCGACATTGACCAGGCCGGGGAAGTTGATGATTTCGGCGATGCCGCCGACGGCATTGCGCA
The DNA here is from genome assembly GCA_964428215.1 of uncultured Candidatus Accumulibacter sp. Classification (GTDB taxonomy): domain Bacteria; phylum Pseudomonadota; class Gammaproteobacteria; order Burkholderiales; family Rhodocyclaceae; genus Accumulibacter. The sequence continues at coordinate 7,800 of CAYRXO010000009.1, forward strand.
GCACATTGTCAGCCGCCTTGAAAGCGTCATCCATCGACACGTCGTCACCGAGCACATCCATCAGCCGGTCGTTGAGAATGACGATCAGCGAATCGACCGTCTTCTGCAGTTCGGCAATGCCCGCTTCGGCGACTTTCAAACGCTTGCCTTCGAAACCGAAGGGCTTGGTCACCACGGCGACGGTCAACACGCCGAGCTCCTTGGCCACTTCGGCGACGATCGGCGCTGCACCGGTACCGGTTCCACCACCCATGCCGGCGGTGATGAACACCATGTGTGCGCCACGCAGCGCTTCGGCGATCGTTTCACGTTCTTCGATCGCTGCGCTGCGGCCCGCTTCCGGTTTGGCACCGGCGCCGAGACCAGTTTTGCCAAGCTGGAGTTTTTGCACCGCTATGCTGCGCCCCAGCGCCTGCGAGTCGGTGTTGGCAGCGATGAAATCGACGCCATTGACCCCTTCGCGAATCATGTGATCAACGGCGTTGCCGCCAGCGCCGCCGATCCCGATCACCTTGATGACGGTGTCGAGTTCGCCTTTGTCTTCATTGTCGATAATCTCAAACATGGACCTCTCCTCTGCAAAAAACTACAAACTGTAAAATGCTCTCATCTAGTATAATGATGAATTAATTAGAAATTTTTTTCGAACCAGGACTTCATGCGACCGAAGACCTGTTTGACGTCGCGCGTTTCGCGCACTTTCATGCCACGTTTGCGTTGTGTTTGCGCTTCCATCAGCAAACCGCAGGCAGTGGCGAAACGGGGGCTCTGCACGACGTCAGAGAGAGCTCCCTGATATTTTGGAATGCCGAGTCGCACCGGCATATGGAAAATTTCTTCCCCGAGTTCGATCATTCCCGGCATCACCGATGCGCCACCGGTCAGCACGATGCCCGACGAAAGCACATCTTCAAAACCGGAACGGCGCAACTCGGCCTGGATCAGCTCGTACAGCTCTTCGACGCGCGGCTGAATGACGTCGGCCAAGGCGCGCCGCGACAGCTTGCGCGATGGACGGTCATCGACCCCGACGACATCGAACTCGTCTTCGGCATCGGCGTTATGCGCCAATGCGCAACCATGCTTGCGCTTGATCTCCTCGGCTTCCCGCGTCGGTGTGCGCAAGGCCATGGCGATATCGTTGGTGATCTGGTCGCCGGCAATCGGAATGACCGAGGTATGGCGGATGGCGCCCTGCGTCCATACGGCGATGTCCGTCGTGCCGCCACCGATATCAATCAGACAGATGCCGAGATCCTTCTCGTCCTCCGACAGGACGGCGTAACTCGAGGCCAGCGGCTGCAGCACCAGATCATTGACTTCCAGACCGCAGCGGCGGACGCATTTGATGATGTTCTGCGCCGCGGACACCGCACCGGTGACGATATGCACCTTCACCTCCAGACGGAAGCCGCTCATGCCGATCGGTTCACGGATGCCGTCCTGATCGTCGATGATGAATTCCTGGGTGAGGATGTGCAGAATTTCCTGATCGGCCGGGATCGGCATGGCGCGCGCCGTCTCGATCACCCGCTCGACATCCATCGTGGTGACTTCCTTGTCCTTGATCGCCACCATGCCGTTGGAGTTGAAACTGCGGATGTGGCTGCCAGCGATGCCGGTATACACATCGCGCACCTTGCAATCGGCCATCAATTCGACTTCTTGCAACACGCGCGAAATCGTCGCCACCGTCTCCTCGATGTTGACCACGACCCCTTTTTTGAGTCCTCTGGATTCCTGCGAACCGATCCCGATCACGTTCAAGCGTTCTTCTGCGTTCAGTTCGGCAACCAGCGCGACGATTTTCGACGTGCCGATATCGAGGCCGACAACCAAATCCTTGCTGTCCCTGCTCATTTTTTTCCTTTGACTTCTTGAACGGTTCCCGGCGGGAAGCGTAATGCGAATCCGTTCGGATAACGCATATCGACGACCAGCGGTGGCCCGTTCGGCCTATTCGACACGGCCGGGTAATGGTCCACAAAGCGTTGCAGACGTGTGCGTACCGGTGCCTTCGCTTGTTCACGACCCAACTCGATCAACAATCCGTCCTCCAGTTTGAGCATCCAGGCCAGACGTGGCGACAAGGCCACCTGTACCGGCCGGTGCCCGATGGGCTGCAATATCTTGCTGAATTCTTCATGCCGCAACAGCACGTCGGCGGAGGTGCCCGCCGGACCGCCCAGTTTCGGCAAAGTCGTTTCCCGTGGCAAGGTGGCGGCAAACACTTCGCCATAGGAATTGACCAGCCGATCCTTGCCATTGCCCCAATAAGCGGCCGCCCGCTGTTCCTCGATCCGTATCTCGACACGCGAAGGCCAGCGACGCCAGACCTCGGCGCGTCGTACCCAGGGCAATTGTTCCAATGCCTGCCGCAAGGCATCGATATTGACGGTAACAAAATTGCCGCGCAGCAACGTCGCCAGCGTCTGTTCGATTTCTTCGCGCCGCACTTCGTGCAACTCGTCGAGGACGCGCACTTCGTTCACCGGGAACAGCCGCCAGCGCGGCGCTCCCCAGATGACGGCGGCAACCAGCAACGCCGCGGCACCTGCCAGAAAGAGCAGATCGGCAATCGCCGTCATCAAATGGGGTTTGTGCCACATCGTTCATCCCAGCGCTGCGAGTGAAAGGACACGAAGAACCAGTTCGTCGTAAGAAATGCCCGCGGCCAGCGCGGCCATCGGCACCAGGGAATGATCGGTCATTCCCGGCGAGGTATTGACTTCCAGAAAATAGGCTTGGCTGGTGTGGTCGCTTGCCGGGCGATCGATCAGAAAATCGACGCGTCCCCAGCCGCGACCGCCGATGGCGCGGAAGGCGGCGAGTGCTTGTTCACGTAACAGCTGCTCACGTTCGGCCGGCAGATCGCAAGGGCAGCGATAGTGGGTGTCATCACGCAGATATTTGGCGTCGTAATCGTAAAACTCGTTGCTCGGCTCGATCTTGATGATCGGCAGAGCCTGTTCGCCAAGAATGGCGACCGTGTACTCCCCCCCCAGAATCGCCCGTTCAGCGATCACCAGTTTATCGTGCTTTGCCGCCTGTTGATAGGCCATCGGCAGCTGACCGCGCGTCTTGACTTTGCTGATGCCGATCGACGAACCCTCGCACGCCGGTTTGACGAACAATGGCAACGCCAGCTCGCTTTCGACGGCCGCGAAATCGCTGTCGCTGTCGAGCAGCCGGAAATCGGGCACCGGTAAGCCGGCCGAACGCCAGAGGAGCTTTGTACGCCATTTATCCATGCCCAGCGCCGAAGCGAGTACGCCGCTGCCGGTATAGGGAATTCCCATCAGTTCCAGCGTCCCCTGGATCGTGCCGTCCTCGCCATAACGGCCATGCAGGACGATGAAAGCGCGGTCGAAAGCACTTAAATCGTCGAGTTTGCTGACGGCCGGGTCGAAAGCATGCGCATCGACGCCCTGGCGTTGCAGACTGGCCAGCACTCGCCCGCCGCTATTCAACGACACCTCGCGCTCGGCCGATCGTCCGCCAAAAAGAACCGCCACCTTGCCGAATTGCCTGACGTTCATCGTGCCTCCTCAAGCGGTGGCCAGTTTGGCGGGAACACCGCCGATCGATCCGGCGCCCATGGTCATGATCACATCGCCATCACGGGCGACGTCGCGGATCGCCTGCGGCAGATCGTCGATCCGTTCGACGAAAACCGGCTCGACCTTGCCGACCACGCGCAACGCCCGCGCCAGCGCGCGGCTGTCGGCAGCGACGATCGGCTGTTCGCCAGCGGCATAGACTTCTGCCAGAACCAGCGCATCGACGCCGCTCAGAACCTGGATGAAATCTTCAAAACAGTCGCGGGTACGGGTGTAGCGATGCGGCTGGAAGGCGAGCAACAGACGGCGGCCGGGAAACGCCCCGCGTGCGGCGGCCAGCGTCGCGTGCATCTCGACCGGATGGTGGCCGTAATCGTCGATCAGCGTCGCCTGGCCGCCGTTCGGCAAGGCAATTTCGCCGTAGCGTTGAAAGCGACGGCCCACACCGCTGAAATCGCGTAGCGCGATCTGAATCGCCTGATCATCGACGCCCAGTTCGCTGGCCACGGCGATTGCAGCCAGCGCATTGAGCACGTTATGTCTGCCGGGCAGGTTGAGAATCACCGGCAGACGGGTGACATTGCCGTTGACCCGCAGGCAGTCGAAGTGCATCTGCCCGGCTACCGCGCGGATGTTTTCCGCATAAACGTTGGCTGTTTCCTGCAGGCCATAGGTGACGATCTGTTTGCTGATACCGGGAATGATTGCCCGCACGTTCGGGTCATCGATACACAGCACGGCAACGCCGTAAAACGGCAATCGCTGCAGGAAGGTGACAAAGGCCTCTTTCAGACGCTTGAAATCGTGTCCATAAGTTTCCATGTGATCGGCGTCGATGTTGGTGACGATCGACAGCACCGGCGACAGGTACAGAAAAGAGGCGTCCGATTCGTCCGCTTCGGCAACCAGAAACTCGCCCGAGCCCAGACGCGCATTGGCACCGGCGGCATTGAGACGTCCACCGATGACGAAAGTTGGATCCATGCCGCCCTGGGCCAGAATCGACGCCACCAGACTGGTGGTCGTCGTCTTGCCGTGCGTACCGGCGACGGCGATACCCTGTTTCAGACGCATCAGTTCGGCGAGCATCTGCGCCCGCGGCACTACGGGAACATGCTGGGCGCGGGCGGCGAGCACCTCCGGGTTGTCGTCCTTGACTGCCGACGAAACGACCACCGCGTCGGCCCCCTGCACATTCTCGGCCGCGTGGCCACGTAGCGTACGGATGCCGAGTGCAGCCAGCCGGCGCGTGGTGGCGTTTTCGGCCAGGTCGGAGCCGCTGACCGAAAATCCCAGGTTGGCGAGCACTTCGGCGATGCCGCTCATCCCGGCACCACCGATGCCGACGAAGTGAATGTTCTTGACTTTATGTTTCACTGAGCAATTTCCTCGCACATCCTTGCCACTTCGGCGGTCGCTTCGGGTTTGGCCAGCTGCCGCGCCTTTTCGGCCATTTCCTGCAATTGCGCTCGACTGTATTGCTGCAGCTGGCAGACCGCTTGCGGCGTCAGTTCGTGCTGTGGAATGAGTACGGCCGCGCCGGCTGACGCCAGGAATCGGGCGTTGAGCGTCTGATGGTCATCCACGGCATGCGGAAATGGTACCAGCACGCTGGCGACACCCGTCGCCGCCAGTTCAGCGACGGTGAGCGCACCGGAACGGCAAATCACCAGATCGGCCCAGGCATACGCGCCTGCCATGTCGTCGATGAAGGCGACGCAATGCGCCGGCACATCGGCAGCGGCGTAATTATCCATTAAATTCGCTAAATGACGTTCGCCGGCCTGATGCACCACTTGCGGTCGTTCGGCCGGATCGATCAATGCCAGCCCCTGCGGCACGATTTCGTTCAATGCCGCCGCCCCCTGACTGCCGCCGAGAACCAGCCAATGCGTCTTTTCCGCGCGCGTCGGCAGGCGCTCACCCGGCGGCGGCACACGGCTCATTTCGGGACGCAACGGATTGCCGACCCAGACCCCCTGGCGCAAGGCGGCCGGGAATCCGCAGGCGATGCGATCGGCGACCCGCGACAGAACGCGATTGGCCAGACCGGCGATCGAATTCTGTTCATGGATGATCAGCGGACAACCGTGCAGCGCAGCCATCAGTCCGCCCGGAAAACTGACGTAGCCACCCATGCCGAGGACCACATCCGGCTTGACCCGACGAATTTCCCGCCGCGCCTGCCAGCAGGCCGAGAAGAGGTGCCAGGGCAGTGCCAGTTTGCGCAGCAAGCCTTTGCCACGCAAGGCGGCGAAGCGTACCCAGGCCATCTCGTAGCCGCGCGCGGGAACCAGCTTGGCCTCCATCGAGTCGGGGGCACCCATCCAGACGACGCGCCAGTCGCGGCTACGCAGCAGATCGGCGACCGCCAGCCCCGGGAAAACGTGTCCGCCGGTCCCACCGGCCATGACCAGCAGCGTCTTGCTCATAGCTTGGCGCCGCGCATCAGTTGGCGGTTTTCCCAGTCGATGCGCAAAAGTACTGCCAAGGCCAGGCAGTTGGCGAATATTCCCGAACCACCGAAGCTCATGAACGGCAGGGTCAGCCCCTTGGTCGGCAGCAAGCCCATGTTGACGCCCATGTTGATGAAGCCCTGCACGCCAAGCCAGACGCCGATCCCTTGCGCAACCAGCGCCGAATACAGGCGGTCAAGCGCCACCGCCTGCCGGCCGATGGCGAATGCCCGCTGGATGACCAGCCCAAAAAACACGATGACCGTCAATACCCCGATAAAGCCGAGTTCTTCGGCAACCACGGCCAGCAGAAAGTCGGTATGCGCTTCCGGCAGATAAAACAGTTTCTCGACACTGGCACCGAGTCCGACACCGCTCCATTCGCCGCGTCCGAAGGCGATCAAGGCATGCGACAACTGATAGCCGCGTCCAAACGGGTCCGACCAGGGATTCAGGAAGCCCAGCAGCCGTTCGAGGCGATAAGGCGAAATAATGATCAGCGCCGCAAAAGCAACCGCGAGAAGCAGAATCAGGATCGCGAACAGTCGCGCACGCATGCCGCCGAGAAACAGAATGCTTATGGCGATCGAGATGATCACCACGAAAGCACCGAAATCGGGTTCCTTGAGCAACAGAACGCCAACGGCGACCATCGCACTGGCCAAGGGCAAAAACGCCCGTTTCAGGTCGTGCATGTAAGACATCTTGCGTGTCGTGTAGTCGGCGGCATAAAGCACGGCGAACAGCTTCATCATCTCGGACGGCTGCAGATTGACCACCAGCAATGGCAGCCAGCGCCGCGCGCCATTGACGTCGCGGCCGACGCCGGGGATCAGCACCAGCGCCAGCAGAATGAAACCGGCAACGAACAGCCACGGCGACCAGCGCTGCCACTTGGTCAACGGCACCTGGAAGGCGACCGCCGCGGCCACCAGACCGATGGTGACGAAGACGGCATGACGAAACAGAAAATAAGCCGGTTGGTAGCCGGTCTGCCGGCCAGCCTCGGCCGTGGCCATCGACGCCGAATAGACCATCACCATGCCGATCAGCAGCAACAGCAAGCCGCTCCACAGCAAGGCCAAGTCGATTTCTGACGGCAATCGCCGTGGCATCTCCAGGGCACGCAACATCAGACGACCTCTTTTTCGTGCTGACGGATCGCGCTGATGAACGCTTCAGCGCGATGCGCGTAGTTGCGGTACATGTCCATGCTCGCACACGCCGGCGAGAGCAAGACGGCATCACCCGGGCGAGCCTGTGTGGCACACCAGTCGACCGCTTCGACCATGTCGGCGCAATCGCGCAACGGCACCGCGCAGCCGGCGAGCGCTGCGCGCAGCAACGGCGCATCGCGGCCGATGAGCGCCACGGCACGGGCGTGTGCCGCGACCGCGGCACGAAGCGGCGTGAAATCCTGCCCCTTGCCTTCACCGCCGAGAATGATCGCCACCGGCCGGCCGAGCCCTTGCAGAGCGGCCAGCGTCGCGCCGACGTTGGTGCCCTTGGAATCGTCGTAGTAATCGACACCTGCCAGTTGCGTGACCCATTCGACGCGGTGCGCCAAACCGGAGAAAGCCGCCAAGGCCGACAACAGAGGCTGCGGCGGCACGCCGATGGCCTCGCAGAGGGCCAGCGCGGCCAGTGCATTGGCGGCATTGTGCTTCCCGACCAACCGCAGAGCGCTCAAGGCCAGCAAGCGCTCTTCGCCACGACAAAGCCAGCCGTCGCGCAGGCCATAATCTTCCGCCCGTGGGGCCGCATCGAGACCGAACGTGATCACCCGACGCTCGCTGCGCGCCGCGCACAGACTGCGCGGATCATCCCGATTGAGAACCAGCACCCCGTTGCCCTGAAAGACGCGCAATTTGCTCGCCGCGTAGTCGTCGAAACCGGCATAGCGGTCGAGATGATCTTCGCTGACGTTGAGCAAGGTCGCCGCATCGGCCGCCAGAGAGTACGTCGTATCGAGCTGAAAACTCGACAATTCCAGTACCCACACAGCGAGTGGAGCGCCGGCATCATCCGCGTCCATCAGCGCGTCGAGAGCCGCCGGACCGATGTTGCCGGCGACGCCGGTCGCCAGTCCTGCCGCTCGACACAGCGCACCGGTCAGGGCGGTCGTCGTTGTCTTGCCGTTGCTGCCGGTGATGGCGACGATTTTGGCACTGGGCGTTTGCCGACGTACGGCCCAGCAAAACAGCTCGATCTCGGAAACCAGCGGCACCTGCCGCGCCATGGCGTTGCGCAGCAGGGGCTCGTCGAGCGGCACACCGGGCGAGATGGCGATCAGATCGACGCCGTCGACGAGAGCGTCGGTAAACGGACCCGCGTGCATCGTCGCCTGCGACGCCACTCGTTCCAGTTGCGCCAGGTGCGGCGGCGTCTGTCGGCTGTCGGCAACACGCAGGCGCGCGCCCTGGCGGCTCAGCCATTTGGCCATCGCCAATCCGCTCTCGCCGAGGCCGAGCACCAGAACCGATTTGCCGGACAGTTCCATCTCAGCGCAGCTTCAGAGTGGACAAACCGGCCAGCACCAGCATGATGGTGATGATCCAGAAACGGACGACGACCTGCGTTTCCTTCCAGCCACCGAGTTCGAAGTGGTGGTGCAAGGGCGCCATGCGAAAGATGCGTTTGCCGCCGGAAAATTTGAAATAGAGCACCTGCGCGGCGACCGACAGCGTTTCGGCGACGAAAATGCCGCCCATGATCGCCAGGACGATTTCCTGCCGGACAATGATCGCCACCGTCCCGAGCGCCGCGCCGAGCGCCAGCGCGCCGACATCGCCCATGAACACTTCGGCCGGGTAGGCATTGAACCACAGGAAACCCAGACCGGCGCCGGCCATCGCGCCGAGCAGGATGACCAGTTCCCCGGCGCCGGGAATGTACGGCATCAACAGATATTTGGCATAAACCGAGTTGCCGGCGACGTAAGCGAAAACGGCCAGGGCATTGGCGATCATCACTGTTGGCATGATCGCCAGACCGTCGAGGCCGTCGGTCAGATTGACCGCATTGCTCGTGCCGACGACGACCAGATAACTGAGGACGATGAAGCCGATGACACCCAGCGGATACGAAACCGTTTTGAAAAAGGGAACGATCAATTCCAGTTGCGCCGGCGTACTGGCAGTCAAACCGAGATAGACGGCGACCGCCAGGCCGATCGCCGATTGCCAGAAATACTTCCAGCGCGCCGGCAAACCGCGCGGATCGCGATGCACGACCTTCTGCCAGTCGTCGTACCAGCCGATGCCGCCAAAACCGAGCGTCACCAGCAGGACGACCCACACATAGCGGTTGCTCAGATCGCCCCACAGTAGCGTGGTGATGGCGATGGCGATCAGGATCAACACCCCGCCCATCGTCGGCGTTCCGGATTTGACCAGATGTGTTTGCGGACCGTCGTTGCGCACCGCCTGACCGATCTTCTTCGCCGCCAGCCAGCGGATCACCCGCGGTCCGGCCAGGAAGGAAATGACCAGCGCGGTCATCGCCGCCAGCACCGCGCGCAAAGTGATGTAGTTGAATACGTTGAAAGCGCGCACGTCCTGCGCCAGCCATTGTGTCAGCAACAACAACATCAGACTTCCCCGCTGGCGGCTGTCACACTGATCGCATCGGCGACCCGTTCCATACGCATGAAACGGGAGCCCTTGACCAGGATGGTGGTTTGCGGCGTCAGATCGGCGGCCAAGGCAGCGATCAATTTGTCGAGTTGCTCAAAATGATCGCCACCGGCACCGAAATTGCACGCCGCGATCGCGCTCAGCGTGCCGAAGGCCAACAGGCGGTCGACGCCCTGGCTTTTGGCATAACCGCCGATTTCGTCGTGGAACTGGGCGCTCATCTCGCCAATTTCGCCCATGTCGCCGAGAACCAGCACTTTTCTGCCGACCGTTGCCGCCAGCACATCGATCCCGGCGCGTACCGAATCCGGATTGGCGTTATAGGTATCGTCGAGCAAGATCGCCCCATGCGCCGCCGCGCGGCGCTGCAGTCGACCGTGCATGCCGCGGAAGCTGCGCAATCCGACGCCCACGCAGGCCAGGGAAATGCCGCTGGCCAGGCAGGCGGTGGCTGCCGCCAGCGCGTTACAGGCATTGTGCCGTCCGGGCAGCGCCAACTCGATTTCGATTTCCTCGCCCGCGGCCTGAACCCGCAAACGGCTTTCCAGTCCGTGAATGAACGATTCGCCACGCACATCGGCAGGACGTTCAAAGCCAAAGGTCATCGTCCGGCAGGCTTGACACTGGCGGCCCCACAAATCGGCCCAGCGGTCGTCGGCACTGAAGACGGCAATGCCGTCTTCTTCCAGCCCGCTGAAAATGCTTCCCTTTTCGCTGGCGATCGCTTCCATCGAACCCAGTCCGGCGAGATGTGCGCGTTGTGCATTGGTCACCAGCGCGACGGTTGGCCGGGCAATGCCGGCCAGATAGGTGATTTCACCCGGATGGTTCATGCCCATTTCGACGACCGCCGCCCGATGCCCGGCGGACAGTTGAAACAGGGTCAATGGCAAGCCGATGTCGTTGTTGAAATTGCCCGGGGTGGACAGCACGGCATCGCCAAAAGCGGCGCGCAGAATGCTGGCGATCATTTCCTTGGTCGAGGTCTTGCCATTGCTGCCGGTGACGGCCAGCAGCGGCAAGGCAAACCGGTTTCGCCAGTCAGCGGCCAGCGCGCCGAGCGCCAGCCGGGTATCAGCCACCTGCAGCAAGGGAAATGCTCGTGCCGGCAGTGCGGCGAGCGCGTCTTCGGCGACCATGCCAGCGACTGCGCCTCGATCGGCGGCGGTCTGCAGATAATCATGTCCGTCGAACGACGCGCCACGCAAGGCGACGAACAGTTGTCCCGGCGCGACCGTCCGGCTGTCGGTCGACACCCCCTGGAATTCGGGGTTGCCGCCGACGAGAGATCCGGCGGTCGCCCGCGCCGCCGTCTGCAAATCCATGGCGATGGTCATGACTCGGCCTCGCGACGGGCGGTCAATGCCGCGCGTGCTTCGGCAACGTCGGAGAACGGCTTGCGTACGCCGGCGATTTCCTGGTAAGGCTCGTGGCCCTTGCCGGCAATCAGGACCACTTCTGCCGCATGCGCCGAGAAGATCGTCTGACGAATCGCCGCGCTGCGTTCGACGATCACCTCGGCCTCCGGCGCGCCGATGCGGATATCGTCGAGAATCAGCAGCGGGTCCTCGCTGCGTGGATTGTCGCTGCTCAACACCACCCGATCGGCCAGACGGGCGGCGATTTCCCCCATCAAGGGCCGCTTGCCGCGGTCGCGGTCACCGCCGCAGCCGAAAACGACCGTCAAACCGGCGCCGCGCGCCCTGGCCGTCGGGCGCAATGCTTCGAGCGCGCTGTGCAACGCATCCGGCGTGTGCGCGTAATCGACGACGACCAAGGGTTCATTGACGCCACCGATGCGTTCGAGCCGACCGGCTGGTGAACGCAAGGCGGCAAAGCGCTCTGCGATGTCCTTCGGCGTCAAACCGGCATCGATCAGCAGCGCAGCGACGGCCAACAAGTTGGAAACGTTATAGCGGCCGAGCAGTTTGGTTTCGACCATCGTCCGGCCGGCCGGTGTGCACAGGCGAAAACGCAAGCCGTCGATCGTTTCGACGATCGTTTCGGCGCGGATCGTCGCCGACTGCCAGCCCGTCGATTCACGTTGGCTGTATCCCAGGAGTTTGCTGGCCGTGGTACGACTGGCGATTTCCGCCCCGAAGGGATCGTCGAGATTGCAGATCGCCAGCCTGAGTTTCGGCCAGGTGAATAATCTGGCCTTTGCCTCGGCGTAAGCTTCCATCGTCCCGTGGTAATCGAGATGGTCGCGTGACAGATTGGTAAAGATGGCGATATCGATACGCGTGCCGTCCAGACGCCCTTCGGCGATGCCGATCGAACTCGCCTCGAGCGCACAGGCCTGCACGCCACTCTTCGAAAAGTCGGCCAGCAGGCGGACCAGTGTCGTCGCCTCGGGCGTCGTGAAGCCGGTTTCGGCCAGTTCACCGGCGACGCCGGCACCGAGCGTGCCGATCACCGCGCAGCGGCGCGGGTGCGCCTGGGCGATCCACTGCGAGACGCTGGTCTTGCCATTGGTGCCAGTGACTGCCAGCAGCGGCAGACGTTCGCTGGGACGACCGTATACGGCGTTGGCCAGCGGTCCGCAGAGCTTGCGCAGCCCTTGAACCGGCAGATTGGTGATTCCCCAACCGCTTTGCCAGATGAATTCATCGACACCGGCCTGGTGCGCTTCCCACAAGACGGCAACGGCGCCTTTGCTGATCGCTTCGGAGATATGATCGCGTCCGTCGGACTGATCGCCCGGGTAGGCCAGAAAGAGGTCGCCAACCTGCACCTGCCGACTGTCGTCGGTCACACCGGTCGGCAATACGCCGAGCGTCGCCAAGCGCTCGACGTACGCCAATCCAGGATCTTCGGGACGACCGTAATACATGCTCACAGTTTGGCTTTCGGCGTTGGCGTCGGTTTAGGGCTTTGCGCAACCTGCAAGGGCGCGTCCGGAGCGATGCCCAGCGTGCGCAGCGAGTTGCCCATCACACTGGAGAACACCGGCGCAGCGACGTCACCACCATAGTGTTGTCCGGCCGACGGCTCGTCGATCATCACCGCGACGATCAGTCGCGGATCGGACGCCGGCGCGAAACCGACGAAAGAAGAGATGTACTGACGGTTATAGTGCCCATGCTCCAGTTTGTAGGCGGTACCGGTTTTGCCAGCCACCCGGTAACCGGGAATCTGCGCCTTGGGTGCCGTACCGCCTGGCAGCACGGCCATTTCGAGCATCGCGCGCACCTCACGCGCCGTCTTCGGCGCGAAGACACGTGCGCCGCTGACTTGCGGCGTATCGACACGCATCAGCGACAACGGCAGCACATCGCCATCGCGGGCGAAAGCGGTGTACGCCCGAGCCAGCTGAATCAGCGAGACAGAAATGCCATGCCCGTACGACATGGTCGCCTGCTCGATCGGCCGCCAGCTCTTCCATGGACGAACCCGACCACTGACTTCGCCGGGAAAGCCAAGCCTGGGAGAACGGCCGAAACCGATGTCGTCGAACATCTGCCACATCTTTTGCGCCGGCAGCATGGCGGCGATTTTGGCGGCACCGACGTTCGACGATTTCTGGATCACCTGCGCGACGGTCAACGCGCCGTGCGGGTGCGCATCGGATATGGTCGCCGGGCCGATGGTCAGACGGCCTGGCGCACAGTTGATCACCGTGTCGTAACGGACCTTGTTGTTATCCAGCGCCAGGGCAATGGTGAAGGGTTTCAGTGTCGAACCCGGCTCGAAGGTGTCGGTCACCGCCCGGTTGCGCAATTGCGCACCGGAGAGCGATTCGCGATTGTTCGGGTTATACGTCGGCCAGTTGGCCAGGGCGAGAATCTCGCCGGTACGCACGTCGACCACCACGATGCCACCCGCCTTGGCTTTGTTGTCGGCGATGGCTTGTTTCAGCTGGCTGTAAGCCAAGTACTGGATTTTCGAATCCAGCGCCAGCAGAATGTCTTTGCCATCCTGTGGCGACTTGACCGAACCGACGTCTTCAACAATCTGGCCGCGCCGATCCTTGATCACACTGCGGCTGCCGGCCTGACCGAGCAATTGCTGATGAAACGCCAGCTCGGCACCTTCGAGTCCCTTGTCGTCGACGCCGGTAAAGCCGACCATGTGCGCGGTCATTTCACCCGTCGGATAAAAACGGCGGTATTCCTGGTCCTGACCGATTCCCGGCACTTTCAGCGCCGCGACCTGGTCGGCAACCGGCGGCGGAATCTGGCGGCGCAAAAAGAGAAAATTCTTCCGCTTGTCTTCCCTGGCGATCTTGTCAGCCTTGTCCAGCTTTTCGGCCAGAATCTTGGCGTCGGTTTCGAGCAGCGAAGCCAATCGTCTGGTCTGCTCGGGCGAAATATTGACCTCCGTCGGCACGGCCCAGATCGACTTCATCGGCGTCGAAATGGCCAGCACATCGCCATGGCGGTCGGCGATCCGTCCACGCGATGCCGAAATCTCGAAGTCCCGCCGGTAACGCGACTCGCCCTTTTCCTGCAGAAAATCGATATTCAACACCTGAAGATAGAAGGCGCGACCGATCAGCACGCCGAAAGACGAGAGAATCAGCACGGCCAGCAAGCGCGATCGCCAAGGCGGCAGACTGAGCCGCAACAACGGACTTTCGGCAAATTTATGGGCCACCTGGCCTGTGAATTTCATCATCTCGACACCCCGCGAGCAGGGGAGGATGCGACCACCTTGTCCACTTCCGGCGTGTTCATGCGCAACTTTTCACGGGCGATCTTTTCAATCCGCGGCGCGGTTCCCCAGGTCGACAATTCCAGTTGCAACTGGCCGAACTCGACCTCGAGCTGACGGGCCCGTTCCTGCTCGGCCTCGAGCGCCTGAAAGAGCTTGCGCGCCCTGTGCTGCGAAGTGACTACTCCCAGGCTGCAAAGCAACACGGCCAGCAAAAGGAATACATTCAACCGTACCATTTCACAGCGCCTGCAAAGCCAGTTTTTCGGCCACGCGCATCACCGCGCTGCGCGCCCGCGGATTGGCCGCCACTTCGTCGTTGCTTGCCTTGACCGGCTTGCCGACCAGGCGCAAACGTGCCGCCGGCAAGTCGACGCTACGCAGGGGCATGTTCTTCGGCGCCTGATCGGGACAGGCTTCGCGACGCAGAAAATGCTTGACGATCCGGTCCTCCAGCGAATGGAAACAGATCACCACCAGCCGCCCACCCTGCTTCAGGGCGGTCATCGCCTGCGGCAAGACTAGCGCGAGCTGGTCGAGCTCTTGATTGATATGAATCCGTAGAGCTTGAAAGGTCCGCGTTGCCGGATCCTGGCCGGGCTCACGGGTCCGCACGGTTTCGCGTACGAGCGCTGCCAACTGCCCCGTGGTTGCCAGCGACCGCTCTCGCCTAACAGCAACAATCTTCTTTGCAATCTGGAAAGCAAACCGTTCTTCACCATAATTTCTTATCACCTCCGTCAACTCATCGACGCTTGCGCGTAACAACCACTGTGCCGCCGTCTCGCCACATGTGGGATCCATGCGCATGTCGAGCGGCGCCTCGTAGCGAAAACTGAAACCGCGTGCGCCATCGTCGAGCTGCGGCGACGAGACGCCGATATCGAGCAGCACGCCGTCAACCCCACCTGCTTCCGGGATGCCAACAGCCGCCAGGGCAACTTTCAGCTGACCAAAATCCTGATGCAGGACTTGCAGACGCGCATCGGCCGATTGCCGCGCCAGTGACACGGCACGCGGATCGCGGTCGAGCGCCACTAAACGCCCTTGCGGTCCCAGTCGCGCCAAAATCGCCAGACTATGACCGCCCGCTCCGTAAGTGCCATCGACATAGGTTCCTGACGGCTTGATCGACAACGCGTCGACCGCCTCCTGCAACAGAACGCTACGATGGCTGAAAGTCGGGGTCACAGCGCCAGATCCTCGAGATCGCGTGGCAAGGACTCATCACCGGACAAGGACAGGTACATCTCCTGCTGCGCTTGCCAACCCGCATCCGACCAGATTTCGAAATGACTCCCCTGTCCGACTAGGCGAACCTCCTTCTCGAGCTGGGCAAAACTGCGCAATTCGGGGGCGATCAGCAGGCGGCCCGCGGCATCCATTTCTTCTTCGCGCGCATTACCGACCAGCAGACGTTTGATCATCGCCGACCTGGGATTGAGGCTCGAAGCAGCCAGAATCTTGTCGCGAATCGGCTCCCAGGCCGGTTCAGGGTAGAGCACCAGGCAACGATGCGGATGCGTGGTGAGGATCAGCAGGCCGTTGGCGGCCAGGGCGAGCGCTTCCCGATAGCGGGTCGGAATGGCGATCCGCCCCTTCGCATCGAGATTGAGCGCTGCTGAACCCTGAAACTTCAAGTTGCACTACTCCTTGCCAATTACGCGAAACAAGTGGACAGCTCTACCACTTTTCACCACAAGACACCACTTTACGACATTCAATCACCCTCCGCAACACAATTTCGTGACTTTTTTCAATGACGACAAACACTTATGACCACTCTCCCAAACAATGTAAAAATGCGCTTACCAGTGATAAAACAGAGCATGAGCGATAAAAATTTAAAGTAATACATTAAAAAAATGTATTAAGCTGGCTTGTTCTTGACGAGGCAGCCGTTAGAAACAGCATGGGGAAAGGTTCGGCCGGAGAGTGGCCGGATTGGCATCCCGCCACAGCGAGCGACAGGACACCCGTTGGCGGGAGGAACAGGGGGAAGCCGGTCGATAAGCCGGGTTCTGTCGTGGACAGCCATTCATCTAGGCAGACTGTTACCAGTCTGCTCGAGCAGCCTACCCGGAAGCAGCGCGAGCCACGCCGACGCTTCCCTATTTGGCCTTGCTCCGGATGGGGTTTACCCTGCCGTCCGTGTTACCACGGGCGCGGTGAGCTCTTACCTCGCCGTTTCACCCTTGCCTGCCCTCGGACGAGGACATCGGCGGTTTATTTTCTGTGGCACTTTCCGTCACCTCGCGGTGCCCGGCGATTAACCGGCATCCTGCTCTGCGGAGCCCGGACTTTCCTCTCGGCCCGCGGTGTACACCCGGTGCCCAGCGGCTGCCTGACCGACTTCCCGTGCCAATTATACGCCGGCCTGTCGCCGTCCCGGCCGGAACTGCCAACTGTCATCGTAGTACCCGGCACACTGATTGTCCGGCGTCAGGCCGGGGAAACCCATGAGAGGCAAGGGTTGCAAGGCGCGCGGCTGGTCGTAACGATCTTGCCGCCAGTCGTCGGCGACCAGCCGATCCAGCCGCTGCAGCTGCTCGGCGAGCGGCTGGCGCAGCCAGGTGGCATCCACTTCATAGAGCAGCGCTTTGGCGGTCAGCCCGCGGAATGGCTGCAACAGTTGTTCGTAGCTACCGTGGCCAAAGATGAAACAACGCAGGCTGCTGTGCAGCGCGTCCCGCCGCTGCCAAAACAGCGTTTTCCAGCGGAATTCGCGTACCAGCTCGAGCAGCGAACGATCGCTGGCCAGCAACAGGGCGCCGCATTCGTCGAAATGGGTCAGCGCATCGCGTCCGCGACCACGCCGGACGCTTTCCTGCGTGGACAAGCGCACGTGACGTGCGTTGAGAACGGCCTTGCTGCGCGGAAAAGTCAGCCAGACGAGGGCATTGAAAAAGTCATGCCAGTTTTCCGGCCGCGTGGCGACCTCGCCGCGCTGCCAGATCCGCTGTTCATAAGCCAAGCCATCGTTGGGTGGCGCCACGAAGCGTAGCGCCTGAGCGCTCTGCGTAAGAATCGCCCGTTGGCTGAGCAGCGGTTCGAGAAGGGGCAAGGCGGGTGTTGCGGGGAGAGACGGCAGCAGCAGGGCCAGCGGTGCGAACAATCCGCCGGCTGACGGCCACTCCGCCACTCACTTTTCCTGATCGGGCGCGGAATTGCCGGGTGCGTCGCCCGGCTTGGCAGCGACGAAGGCCAGTTCTCCGTTACGCAGTTGAAAAGCACCGAGCAGTGCGCCCATGCCGCCTTCCGGTTCCGCTTCGAGTTTGGCGAAACCTTCGCACGTCCGCGTTTCGACGACGAACATCCGTTTGCCCTGCTTCAGAATCCAGGCGTCGTTGCCGGGCGAATACACTTCGATCCGGGTATTGGCGCTACCGGGGCCCAGGGTGTGCTTGCGCATGCAGTCGGGCATGCGGGTAGCGACGATGGCGTATTTGGCGCTTTTTTCCCAGAAAAACCCTTGCGTACGGATCAGCGTCAGCGAATGTTTGCTGCCTGCGATTTCTAACGCCGCGCGCTGATCGGAGCAGCCTGTCAATCCGAGCAGCAGTATCAGGCAGACCGCACTGATTCTCATCGTACAGATCCTTGAAAATCGCCAGGCCGCGTTACGCTCATCCGCTGATCAATCGCGCAGCCGCCAGTGCAACATTTCGCCAGCACGCAAGGGCAGCAGCACGTCGTTCTCCAGGAAGGGGAAAAACTCTGGCGTCGGCCAATCGACTTTTTCGAGAGTCACCCGTTGCTCATTGCGCGGCAGGCCGTAGAAATCAGCGCCATGAAAACTGGCGAAAGCTTCAAGACGATCGATGGCGCCAACCGCATCGAAGGCTTCGGCGTAGAGTTCGAGCGCGGCGTGCGCGCTATAACAGCCGGCGCAGCCGCAGGCCGCTTCCTTGGTCGAACGCGCGTGCGGTGCCGAGTCGGTACCGAGAAAGAATTTGCGGCTGCCCGAGGTCGCCGCCTGCAACAAGGCCTGCCGATGCGTCTCGCGCTTGAGCACCGGCAGGCAGTAAAAATGTGGCCGGATGCCGCCGTTGAAAATGGCATTGCGGTTGTAGAGCAGGTGGTGCGCCGTGATCGTCGCGGCAACGTTCGCCGAACATTGATTGACGAAATCGACCGCCTGACGCGTCGTGACGTGTTCGAAGACCAGTTTCAAGGCCGGATGGCGACGCAGCAAGGGCTGCAGCACCCGTGCGATGAATACCTCTTCGCGGTCGAACAGATCGACGGCCGAATCGGTAACTTCCCCGTGCACCAGCAGCGGCAGGCCGAGTTGTTCCATCACCGCGATCGCCGGCGTGCAGCGTTCGAGGTCGGTCACTCCGGCGTCGGAGTGGGTCGTCGCTCCCGCCGGATAGAGCTTGACCGCATGCACCAGCCCACTGTCGACGGCACGGCGGATCTCTGTCGCCGGCGTATTGTCGGTCAGATAAAGCGTCATCAGCGGTTCGAATGAACTGCCCGGCGGCAGCGCGGCAAGAATGCGCTGCCGATAGTCGATCGCCGCGGCGACGGTGGTAATCGGTGGCCGCAGATTGGGCATGACGATTGCCCGCGCGAACTGTCGCGCGCTATGCGGCAGAACGGCGGCCAGCGCCGCGCCATCGCGCAGATGCAAATGCCAGTCGTCGGGGCGTTGCAGAGTGATGTGCATGATCGATTCGCGTTGCGTGATAGATGAATTCTAGTCGATTTCGACTGTAGCGCATGGCCGGGCCATCTCTATGTCATTGCCCGTCATTACGGCGCCTGCCACGCCAGCGCTTGCTGGTACAAGATTTTTTTGCCGGCACCGGTGATGGCATGCGCGAGTCGGCTGGCTTGGCTGGGCGGCAAGCCATCGTCGAGTAAAAGTTGCAGCACGCGCCGGCCTTCCTGTTCGGCGGCGTTGGTCGTGGCGCCGCCGACGATGAGCACGAATTCGCCGCGTTGCCGGTTATCGTCAGCGGCCAGCCAAGCCGGCAGTTCGCCGAGCGAACAACTGTGGATGCTTTCAAAAAGCTTGGTCAATTCGCGCGCCATAACGACGCGTCGTTCTGCGCCGCAAGCGGCCAACAAGGCGGTGACGGTGTCGACGATGCGATGCGGCGCCTCGTAAAAAATCAGGGCATAAGGCAAAACGGCCAGCTCGCGCAACAGCGCGTCGCGCGGTCCGGCCTTGGCCGGCAGAAAGCCGTAGAACAGAAAATGGGCATCGTTCAATCCGGCCGCCGACATGGCGACGACGGCAGCGCAAGGACCTGGCAGCGGGACGACGCGAAAAGCGGCCGCACGTACCCGGGCAACCAGCCGGGCTCCCGGATCGGAAATTCCTGGCGTACCGGCGTCGACCACCAGCGCCACCGCCTCGCCCGCGTGCAGTTTGCCGATGATCTGTTGCGCCGCGGCTTGCTCGTTGTGCTGATGCGCGGGTAACAGGCGTGCGCGGCAGCCCAGATGACGCAACAGGTTGCCCGTATGCCGGGTATCTTCGGCCGCCACCCAGGGCACCCGCTGCAACAGATCGACCGCACGCCGGCTGATGTCGTCGAGATGGCCGATCGGCGTCGGGACCACATATAATGCCGCTGATTCGTCCGTCATGGTGAGTAGCGTGAAATGGAACGATAAAGATAGCACGAGCCGGCCGCCGGGACAGCCTGGCGATCGCAGCAGCGGCTTGCAGGCCGAGGAACTGGCAGCCCGTTTTCTGACACGGCACGGTTTGCGCGTCATCGAGCGTAACTACCGTTGTCGCGGCGGCGAAATCGATCTGGTGTGCCGCGATGGGCGGACGCTCGTATTCGTCGAAGTGCGCTATCGACAACACCGCAGCCACGGTGGGGCCGCCGGCAGCATCACCGCCGGCAAGCAAGGGCGCATCGTTCTCGCTGCCCGCCACTATCTCGTCAGCCATTCTCGTGCAGACGCCGACTGCCGCTTCGACTGCCTGTTGTTCGACGAACTGTCGGAAACCGCCATCACTTGGCTTCGCCATGCCTTCGACGCCGCATAAGAAATGGTCGATTCAACGGCTGTGCCGGATGAAGCGCCAGAGACGGCACGCGCAGCCAGCGAGACAAAGCCGATCGATCGATGAGGTGGCGAGCAGCGCGCCGCGTCGCGATTCGCTCGCGCCGGCATTGATTCAGCGTTTCCGTGGCCTGTTTATTGCGCTGATCTGCCTGCTCGGTGCGGCGCACGCCGAATCGGTGAAGATGCTGGTACAAAGCTCGCCGCTGGCCGGCAGCCAGTATTACGCGCTCAGCGAGGTATGGGCGCAAATCCGGGTCGGGGACCGGCTGGCCCTGGTTCGCGAAGCGCAGAACCGGCACGATCGCCTTGCAGTGCGGGTCGAATGGCACGGCCAGCAGTTGGGCTATGTCCCGCGCGCCGAAAATCGCGCCGTCGCCCGCGCACTCGACGCGGGAGAAGCGCTGGAAGCGCGGGTCTCCCGCCTGCGCGAGGATGCCGATCCCTGGCGGCGGGTCGAATTCGAAATCTTCATCATTCTCTGATGTTAGAATTTCCCGCCTATCAGCCCGCCGTCATCGCCATGGATTTACACCACCGTATTCGCCAGCACTTCGAAGAAAGCGCTCAGGTCAAACTCGCCGCTGTATCCCAATTGTGCGTCCCCTTGGCCGAAGCAGTCGAAGTCCTGGCCGCCTGCCTGGTGAATAACGGCAAAATCCTCGCCTGCGGCAACGGGGGTTCGGCGGCGGACGCGCAGCACTTTGCCGCCGAATTGGTCGGCCGCTTCGAGTTTGAGCGGCATGAACTGGCAGCGATCGCGTTGAGCACCGATACCTCGATCCTGACGGCAATCGGCAACGACTACGGCTTCAACCTCATCTATGCCAAACAGGTGCGCGCGCTCGGCCAGCCGGGCGATGTCTTGCTGGCCATTTCCACATCCGGCAATTCGGCCAACGTCGTCGAAGCGATCGACGCCGCACACGAGAACGAACTGCGGGTGATTGCGCTCACCGGCAAGGGCGGCGGCACAATCGGCGAACGATTGCTTGCCGGCGACATCCATCTTTGCGTGCCAGCCGCACGCACCGCCCGCATCCAGGAAACACACCTGCTGATCATCCATTGCCTGTGCGATGGCATCGATTGCCAGTTGATGGGAGTAGAGGAATGAACAGAAAATTTTTTATCGGGCTGCTACTGGGCGTTGTTCTCCTGCCCCAGTTGCAGGGTTGTTTTCCGCTGGTTGCCGCCGGTGCGACCGGCGGCGTGCTGGTAACCGTCGATCGCCGTACTTTGGGCACGCAAACCGAGGACGAGTCCATCGAATGGAAAGCGCGTTCGCGGGTCAATGATCGCTTCGGTGACGAGACGCATACCAACTTCGTCAGTTTCAACCGCAAAGTGCTGATCACCGGTGAAGCGCTGAACGAAGAGATCAGGAGCGAAGTCGGGCGCATCGTCAGCGGCGTGCCGCAAGTACAGGAAGTGCAGAATGAAATGGCGGTCGCACCCAACAGTTCGTTTGCCGCGCGCAGCAACGACGCCTACATCACCACCAAGGTGAAAGGTCGGCTGGTAGATAGCAAAAGCCTGAAGGCGGTGCATGTCAAAGTGGTCACCGAAGCGTCGATCGTCTATCTGATGGGCATCGTCAGTCAGCGCGAGGCCGACGCGACGATCCAGGTTGCGCGGACGACCAGCGGTGTACGCAAAGTGGTGACGCTGATGGAAGTCCTTCCGGACAGCGCGATCCGGGAACTGGACCGCCGCCCCCAACCTGAGCAACGCTCTTCGGGTCAACAGCAATAACGGCCGTCAGTCCGGCCGGTCAGGGCAGCAACAGCGACGACAAGCTGAGCGGCGCGCGCGACGACAACGCTGACGCTTGCGCAAGAAACAGCTCGGCGGCAGCGAGAGCATCCGACAAGGCATGGTGCAGCGGATAGCGCGGCAGGTGATATTGTCGACGCAACGCCGGCAGGCGCAGGCTGCCGGGCGCCGCCAGCTCGCGGTCCTGCCGAGCCAGCTGCAGCGTATCGATCACCGGTGCCAGAAAAGCGCCCCCGTAACAGGCACGGCAGGCCGCATTCAGAAAGCCGACCTCGGTCGGCGAGTAGTGGGCGATCAATACCCGTCCCTGCAAGTCGGCCAGAAAGTCGCGCAACACCGCGCGCAAAGACTCGCCGCTCGCCGCCCGGTCGTCGGTGATGCGGTGAATGCCGACATTCTGTTCGTCGAGCGCCCGGCGCGGCTGCACCAGACGATGTCGCGCCGTCGCCAGACGGATTTCGCTGCCGGACAGACAGACCCAGCCGAAACTCAGGATATCGTCGCGGCTCGGATCGCTACCAGTCGTTTCCAGGTCGAGCGCCAGATAGTCGGCCAGGCGCCAGTCTTGCTGCCATACGGGCAAGGGTGCATCAAGAAAAGCAAGCAACGGCTGCCCGGCCGCCTGGTCGCGCAATGCACGTCCTTGCCAACGCCGCCGCAGATGCAGGCCGAAACAGGCCGGCAAATCCGGCCAGCCTTTTACCCCGTTGATCACCGAATCCTCGCTTGCGGAAAGGCTTGCAGCAAGCCTTGCTGCTGCGTGGCGATGGCGAGAAAGACGTCGCGCAAATGCTTGCGATCGTGTGCGGACAGAGATTCCGGCGCGACGAAATTGTCGGCAGGCAGACCACGATGCAATTGTTCGAGATGATGCCGACTACGCAGGCGCTGGAGAAACTCGAACGCCGCCAGCAGCGCATCGGCTCCGGCCGGACTCAGCAGACGGCTGCCGCGTGCCGCCTGCAAGCGCGCCACCGTACCCACCTCGGCGACGCCAGCGGCCAGCGCGCAAGTGCGTGCTAGATCGACGACCGGCATCAGCCCGTGACATTTGAGATCGAGCTGGCCGGCGTGCTCGCCGGAACGATCGACGACGAACTGCCGGAAAAAGCCGAGCGGGGGCGCTTTGCTGCATCCGTTGGCCACCAGATAGACCAGCAGACTCGGCTGTCGCGGTCCTTCCACGCAGATCTGCCGGCGCAAGGGTTGCACCAGTTGCGCTTCGCCATGTACCAGCCGCAAATCGAACAGATTGGCCGCCAAACGGGCTTTCTGCGGATCGGTGTCCGTAAACCAGTCGCCGAATTCGGCACGCCAGGCGGACAAGGGCAAACGCCAGCGCGGATTGGTGGCCATCATTCCGCCAGGACAATGCATGAAACCGCAAGCGGCCAGGCCGTCGCAGACCTGACCGGCCAATTGTGCAAAATAGGCCGCCCCGGCAGTATCGACACCGTCGTCGATGATCAGCGCGTTGTCCTGATCGGAATGCAGCGACAGCTCCTGCCGCCCTTGCGAACCGTAGGCAACCCAAGCGTAAGCGACCGGTGGTGCTCCGAGGCGGGCTTCGCTCAGCGCTAACAGCCGGCTGGTCAGCGCGTCGGCAACGCCGGTGACGATGTGTCCGAGCACCGCCGGCGATTCGCCGCGCCGTGCCAGATTGCGCCACAGATCGGGCAATTCGCCGGCGAGGGCCGCCAGATCGACGAGATCGCGCGCGCGGCGGATGCGGTCGATCAGATGTGTGATGCTCAAGCCTTGCGCGCGTAGCAGATCGGTGCTGCTCACCAGCCCCGACAACTTGCCGTTCAGCGCAATCGGCAAATGATGAATGCCGAGGCGGGCCATTTCCAACAAGGCCTCGAAACCGGTAGCATCGGGCGGCAAAGCCAGCGGATTCGGGGTCATGATCGCTGCCAGCGGCGTATCGTCGGGCAGACCGACGGCCAGGCAGCGGCTGCGCAGATCGCGGTCGGTGACGATGCCGCACAGGTTTTCGCTCCGATCGACGATCAGCAGCGCCGAAACGCGTTCTTCCGTCATCCGTCTGGCACCGGCGCGAATGCTGTCATCGCTGCGCGCGCAGACCGGCGGCCGGGCGATCAATGCCGCCAGCTGCAGACTGCCGAGATCTTTTTCCGAAGACGCGCCGGCGGACCGGTTTGCCTGCGGACTATGCCGCAGACGCTCGCCGAGATCATGCAGCGCCTTTTGGCGAAGTTCCGGATGCTCGGTCCATAAGCGCTCGAGGTCTGGCAGCGGCAGACCATAGAGCAGCGTATCCTCGACCGCGAGTCCTGGCCATCGTTTCTCGGGCGAATCGGGCAGACAATCGGCATCGTATACGTCGCCCTCGCCCATCCGTCTGGCCAACTGACCATCGGTCGTCCGCAACTCGACGGCGCCCTGGCGCAGCAGCCACAGATGCCTGCTCTCGGCTGGTGGAAATGATGTTCCCCGGCGCAGATAGCGGATCACCAGCGCCCGGGTGAGCGCATGGCGCGCGTCCTCCTCCAGCCCGTCAAACGGTGGACAATCGGCGAGGAAATCGCTGATCTCGCTCAATTCGTCATGCATGCAGATCTTTCCCCCGGACAAAAGGCTGGCAAACGTCAGGCGGCAACGTGCGGGTCGGCACGGGAAAACCGCCTGACCAGACGCTGTTTGGCGTACAGCGCAAGCCAGCGTGACGGCTTGGGGTCGACCTCGCCGTCACGGCCCGTCCGACGCGCGTAATTATGAATTTTGCCGAAAACGGCAAGAGATTTTGGTGTAGAATTTTCTGTCATCCGCGACGCTTTTTCGGGGTCGCGCCCTCCAGGATCCTTGATGCCTCTGCCTCCACCGACCGCACAACGCATCCGCAAGCACGTTCGTAGCGTTCAGATCGACGGCTACAAGCGAGTGGATGGCTGCTGGGACATCGAAGCACGACTCACCGACAGCAAGGATCACGATTATCCCTTGTCATCGGGAACGCGCAAGTCCGGCGAAGCAGTGCATGACATGTGGGTTCGGGTGACGATCGACGCCGAGACCAACATCCTCGACGCCGCCGCCTGTACCGACGCTTCGCCATACACGGGCTATTGCGAACGGATCACGCCGGCCTATTCCCGCCTGATCGGTCTCAATCTGATGCACGGTTTCCGGACGGCGGTCAAAAGCATATTTCCGAACACCCGCGGGTGCTCGCATCTCAGCGAGTTGGCGATGATTCTGCCCACCGCCGCGTTACAGACATTCGCCAGCGACTGGTTCGACAGCGACCACGGGGAAGACAAGCCGTTTCAGCTTGACCGCTGCCACGCGCTGGATTCGCATTCGGACACGGTGCAACGCTATTACCCGCGCTGGTACCGTGGCCACAAACCTGGGTAGGCAGCACTGCCTGTGGTTCATTACGTTTCGCAACCTTAACTCAAGCAAGGAAAGCGCATGAAAATTCACGAATATCAGGGCAAG
>CAYRXO010000010.1:0-32348 GCA_964428215.1 uncultured Candidatus Accumulibacter sp.
CGGCAATCGAGCGCAGTGTAGCAAAAAACACTCATTATTATGTTAGCGCTTATGCATTCCAGGGTGAGTCTGCCGTCGATTTCTCCGCCTGACGAGACCCTGGGCGTGCGGCAGGACGCCTGTCCGCTGATGTACACGAGCAGCGTGCGCACGGCAAAGCCGATGTCCGGGGTGCTTGGCTGCTCCTCATTCTGTCGGGCCGCAAACGCCATGCTCACGGCAATCGTTCGTGCAATTGTCGCACTTCAGATTTGAGGCCGAACGGCGATTCGTCCGTGCAGCCCTTTATTCAGCGAATCCGAAACGGCTGCGCAGCCCCTCGAGATGCAGTAGCTGCAGGATTTGTCCGCCACGTTTGGCGGCGTTGCCATTCGCGCCGCCCATGCGACGCGCGATGATCAGTTCATTCTTTAACGAGTGTTCCCAACCGACCAGTTCGGTAACCGTCACCTGATAGCCGTGTGCTTCGAGTTGCAGACAACGCAGGACATTGGTCAATTGACTGGCAAATTCACGCGTATGCAACGCGTGTCGCCACAACTCGGCCAGCGGCGTTGCCGCCAGCGCACGTTGCTTGTTGGCGCGCAAGCGGGTGGCGACTTCCGCCTGACAGCAGGGAGCAATGACGATGAAGCGCGCCTGCCGCTGCAGTGCGAAGTGGATCGCGTCGTCAGTGGCTGTATCGCATGCGTGCAGTGCGGTGACCATATCGATCTGAGCCGGCAACTCGGCGGCGGCTAGTGCTTCGGTAACACGCAAGTTCAAAAAGCTCATCCGTGCGAAGCCGAGTCGCTCGGCCAATCGCTGCGCGCGCTCGACTAACTCGCCACGCGCTTCGATGCTGAAAATGTGTCCGCAGTTGCGCGGCTGCAAGAAAAGATCATAAACGATGAAGCCGAGATACGATTTGCCGGCTCCATGATCGACCAGCGTTGGGTGCGCACCAGCAGCGAGCAGTTCGTCAAGCAAGGGTTCGATGAACTGGCAGAGATGGCGAACCTGTTTCAGCTTGCGACGGCTGTCCTGGTTGATTTTGCCGTCGCGGGTCAGGATGTGCAGTTCCTTGAGCAGTTCGATCGACTGACCGGGGCGGAGTTCGGGGTGAAAAGACAAGCGGGACCTGCCGTGACGGAGAATCGAACCGCCGATTTTAGTCTCTTATGACTCAGACCTTTACATTTCCTGAGCAGATTTGTAGGCAACAGCTGATCCGTCCGGTTTGGTCTGCCCAAAGGAGGATGCAGATGAGACAGAAACAATCGCTACAGGAGATCCGGCAGATGCAATTTGGGGTAGCGTATGATGGCTGGGAAGCGGGCTGGCGGCCCATCTTCCACGCCCAGGAGGAACGTCGCGAGGGTCGACTGTGCGTTTCGGTTCCGGCCGATCAATGCCTGCCGTCGATCCGCCGACGCCTGCAGTCGCATGGTTTCACGACCGCGTGGGGACAACTGCGCGGGACGCTCGCCGTGCAACGCCGGCTGACCACCCGTATTACGTGCAAGAACGGTCGCACGCAGCATCTAGGCAAGGCGACCCGGCCCGAACCCAATTTCGTCCGCCTCTACCCTGCCCTGGTCTCGACCACTCGTCAGAGGTGCCCGGAAACTCGTCATCTGAATCGTCACCATCAGCGCAAGCGTCGTGCCACTCGGGGAAAATTCACGTCGCAACGAGTCGATATTGAGGTGACTCATTGGCTGGTCGCTTAAGGAAGCGCTGATTTAATCGGCAAGTGGTGTTTCTGCAGCAATTAAATCAATTAGTTGAATGGCGGATCGACGTGAAAGAGCGATTAAATCAGCGCTTCCTTAACTTGGGCTGGCTTCTCGCGTCGCGACCCGCTGGTGACAAGTTTTTCCGCGCTCTTCAGTTGTTCAACGGTTTGACGACCCGCTTGACCGCCGGATCCTCGGGATGCGGATGGATCATGAAGCCGAGCTTGGTCATCAGGTTGAACATCTTGGTGTTCATCGACAGCACGTCGCCAACGATGGTGCGGTAGCCTTTGGCACGCGCACAGTCGATCAGCGAACTCATCAGCTTGCGGCCGACGCCGTGTTTCTGCCAGTCGTCGGCGATGGCCAGCGCGAATTCGACCGATTCACCGTCCGGATTGGTGACGTAACGCGCGACGCCGATCTGCACTTCCTTGCCATCACCGTCAAAAATCGTTGCCACCAGGGCCATCTCACGGTCGTAATCGATCTGCGTGAAACGTACCAGCATCGTCTGCGTCAGTTCGCGAATTGTATCCATGAAGCGGTAATACTTGCTTTCGTCGGACAGACCGATGACGAACTGCTGTTCGCGTTCGGCGTCTTCCGGACGGATCGGACGGATGGTCACCACGCGGCCGTCGGGCAACTCCCACTCCTGGATCAGATGCACCGGATAGGGGTGGATCGCCATATGCGAGTAGCGATCGCCGGAAGGTGCGGCATAGTCGATGACGATGCGCGCGTCGGCGGCGATGGCTCCGTTCTCGTCGACGATCAGCGGATTGAGATCGAGTTCCTGCAGCCAGGGCAATTCGCAGATCATCTGCGAAACGTGCAGCAGCACGTCTTCGAGCGCTTCGAGATTGACCGGCGGCATGTTGCGGAATTCGCCCAGCAGTTTCGACGCCCGCGTCGAGCGGATGAGGTCGCGCGCCAGGAAGCGGTTGAGCGGCGGCAGGGCAACGGTACGGTCGCTGAACACCTCGACCTCGGTGCCGCCGGCGCCAAAAGTGATGATCGGACCGAAAATCCGGTCGCGGCTGATACCGATCATCAGTTCGCGTCCGTTCGGACGGGCCAGATAGGGTTCGATCGACAAGCCGGTGATGCGAGCCGTCGGATGGCGTTTTTTCACCGTTTCGATGATGTCGTGATACGCGTTGCGCGCCGCTGGGGCGTTGGTGATGTTCAGCCGTACCCCGCCGACCTCGCTCTTGTGCATGATGTCCGGCGAGTCGATCTTCATGGCGATCGGAAAACCGATCTGCTCGGCAAGCAGCAAGGACTCGGTCGGCGTATGTGCGACCATCGTCTGCGCAACGGGAATGCGGAAAGCGCGCAGAACGGCTTTCGACTCCATTTCCGAGAGCAATTTGCGGCGCTCGTGCAGCACGGCTTCGATGAGCATTTTCGCTCCTTCGGTTTCCGGTCGCGAATGCTTCGACGAAGGCGCCGGTGTCTGCAGGAGCAGTTTCTGGTTCCAGTAATAGGTCGAGACGTGGTAGTACAGTTCGACTGCCGTTTCCGGCATGCGGAACGATGGAATACCGGCATCTTCGAGCAAAGCGCGCGCCTCGGCGACCTGTTGCTCGCCCATCCAGCAGGTGAGGATCGGTTTGGCCGTCTTCTGGTCGACTTCGATGACCGCTTTGGCCACCTCCGCCGGGTTGGTCATCGCCTGCGGCGAAAGCATGACCAGCACACCGTCCACGGCATCGTCCTCAGCCACGGCCAGAATCGCGTCGTGGTAGCGCTTCGGCGTCGCGTCGCCTTCGATGTCAACCGGGTTGCGTTGCGACCAGGTCGACGGCATGGTCGCGTTAAGCGCCTGCATGGTGCTTGGCGACAGCTCGGCGAGGGGAATTTCGAGATCGCCGGCGCGGTCGGCCGCCATCGCGCCCGGACCGCCGCCGTTGGTGATGATCGCCAGCCGCTTGCCTTGCGGGCGGAATTTCGAAGCCAGCGCTTTGGCGGCGTAGAACAATTGCCCGATATTTTTGACGCGTACGACACCGGCACGGCGTACGGCTGCGTCGAAAACGGCATCCGAACCGCTGGCGACGCCGGAATGCGTTTCCACCGCCGCCAGACCGCCGGCGTGGCGGCCGGCTTTCAGCAACACGATCGGCTTGATGCGCGCGGCCGAACGCAAGGCGCTCATGAATCGCCGGGCATCGCGAATGCCCTCTACGTAAAGCAGGATGTAATGCGTCGTGTTGTCGTAAATCAGATAATCGAGAATTTCACCGAAATCGACATCGGCCGTGCCGCCGAGTGAAATGACGCTCGAAAAACCGATGCGGTCGCTGGTCGCCCAGTCGAGCACCGCCGAGCAGATGGCACCCGATTGCGAGACCAACGCCAGATGACCGTTGTTGGCCTTGACGCGCGCGAAGGTCGCGTTGAGACCGAGGCTGGGACGGATGATGCCGAGACAGTTCGGGCCGAGAACGCGCACGCCGTAACTGCGCGCGATCTCCATCATCTTGCGTTCGAGCGCCGCGCCGGAATGGCCGGCTTCGGCAAAACCAGATGAAATGACAATGGCATTTTTTACGCCGCTGCGCCCACACTGCTCGATGATTTTCGGAACCGTCTGCGGTCGGGTGACGATGATCGCCAGTTCGACGCGGGCGCTGATTTCCTCGATCGACTTGTAGGCCTGCACACCCTGAATGGTGTCGTGCGCCGGATTGATCGGGTAGAGCCGGCCCTTGAAGCCCGAGTCGAGGATGTTCTTGAACAGAACGCTGCCAACCGAACTCTCGCGTTCGGACGCACCAATGACTGCAACCGACTTCGGCTCAAAAAGGGTCGTAAGATAATGATTTTCTAACATGATGGCTTTGTTTCACTAGCGCGGCGACAGCCGCACGGAGGTTGATGTTGCACCGCATCAATTTACCATAGACGGCCAGACAAGTCTCTAGTACGCCACGACCAATCGTGTCGTCGTGTGACATCTTTCACTTTAGATCAAAGCGCTGCCGTCAACATGACAGAGCCTTTCCGGTCAAAAAACTTTGCTTGACATCGGCCGGCGTGCGTGCTTTTTCAGACGTCCAGCGGCGCCGCGCCTGTTTCGACCAGTTCACTGTCGATCTGCAATCCGGCAAGCAATAGCCGATGAAGCGGACATTTGTTGGCGATGTTCAGCAGACTGTCGCGCTGTTCGTTGCTCAACTCGCCTGCCAGAGTGATTCTGCGGTTAATGCGATCAATTTTGCCTCTTTCAACTGATTCCACTTTGTCCAGGGTCAATGCCACCTGCACCCCGGATAATGGAATCTGCTTGAGTTCGGCGTACATGCGCAGAGTGATCGAAGTGCAGGCACCTAGAGCGGCGAGCAGGAAATCGGTTGGCGCGGGACCACGATCGTCACCACCAAGCGAAGCGGGTTCGTCGGCGATCAGTTGGTGCTTGCCGATGCGTACCGTCTGCTGATAGCGTCCTTGCCCGTTTTCGCTGACCATGACCGGGGCGTGTGTGGCTGAAGTTGTTGCTGACATCTGTTTTCCTGTATGAGTTAGCAATGGTTGCGCATTCTAGGACAAGCTGTCGCAGGAATGACGATAACGATTCGTTTTTCATTTGCATGTCACAATCGGTCCGAAGAATCGTCTCGAAGATTCTGTTTCGCTTGAACATAAGGCGATTTCTCCGAATGTTCATACGGCTCATGCCTGTCGGAACAGGACATCCGACTTAGGTGGATGTCACATTCGGGTCGATCGTCCGGTTTTCGATGAATGTCACATGCCGGCCGATCATCGGGTTCTCGCTGCGGGTGCTCGACGTTGCCGCCGTTCGAAGCTGTCTGTTCAGATCTCGCCCACGGCAAACAGACGCCGATGTTCCTTGATGGCATAACGATCGGTCATGCCAGAGACATAATCGGCCGCCCGCCGCGCTTGTTCTTCGCCGTCGTCTGCCAGATATTGTGGCGGCAGCAACACAGGATTTTCTGCGAAGGCGGAAAATAGATCGTCGATGATGCGTTGTGCTTTGTTGGCCATGCGCAACACTTGGTAATGCTGGTAAAGATGACAACGCAGGAAGCGTTTCATTTCTTGCTGCGCAAGTCCGAATTCTGGCGAAAAGGCGATCAGCGCCGGGGCGCGGCGGACGTCGGCGACATTCTGCGGCGCCTGGCGGGCGATATTGACAGCGCTGTTGTCGATCAGATCACTGACCAGCGCGTTGATCATTCGGCGGACAGTCTCGTGAATCAGTCGCCGCTCGGCCAGTCCGGGGTGATGGTGCCGTACTTCAGCAGCGTAACGCGCGAACAGGCTCACTTCCTCAAGCTGGCACAAGCTGATCAGTCCGGCGCGCAAACCGTCATCAAGATCGTGATTGTTATAGGCAATTTCGTCAGCCAAATTGCAGATCTGCGCTTCCAGCGACGGTTGATGACGGGCGATGAATCGCTCGCCGAGTTCGCCGAGCCGGCGGGCGTTTTCCAGCGCGCAGTGCTTGATGATTCCTTCCCGGGTTTCGAAACAGAGATTCAGGCCATCAAAGGCCGCATAGCGTTGTTCGAGCAGGTCGACGATGCGCAGACTCTGCAGATTGTGTTCGAAGCCGCCGTGTTCGTGCATGCAACGGTGCAGCGCTTCCTGTCCGGCGTGGCCGAAGGGTGTATGGCCAAGATCGTGCGCCAGCGAGATCGCCTCGACGAGATCTTCGTTGAGACGCAGCGCCCGGGCGATGCTCCGGCCGATCTGCGCCACTTCGATGCTGTGCGTCAGTCGCGTCCGGAACAGATCGCCTTCGTGGTTGACGAAAACCTGCGTTTTGTATTCCAGTCGGCGAAAAGCGCTCGAATGGACGATCCGGTCACGATCACGCTGGAATTCGCTGCGGTGAACAGGTGCGCTATCGACCTGCCGACGGCCGCGCGAATTGCTGTCACTGACGGCGTAGGGCGCCAGTTCAGTCATCTTCGGAGCGTGCCTGAATGGCTGATTTGATCTCCTCCAATCGCACGTCGTCCTTGACCACTGCCTGACCCAAGGTCTGCAGCAAGACCAGCCGCAAGCGTCCGTTTTTCACTTTCTTGTCATGCTGCATCAATTCGAGGTAACTCTCCGCCGCCAAGGGTGGTCCGTTAACCGGCAGGCCGGCGCGAACGAAGAGCCGTTCGATGCGCTGTACATCAGCGACCTGCAGCCAACCCAGGCGTCGTGAAAGTTCGGCGGCCATCATCGTGCCGGCGGCTACGGCTTCGCCGTGCAGCCATTCGCCGTAACCCATGCCCGTTTCGATCGCATGCCCGAAGGTATGACCGAGGTTGAGCAGGGCGCGCTCGCCCTGCTCACGCTCGTCGGCGCTTACCACGGCGGCCTTGTTCTGACAGGAACGACGAATCGCTTCGCTCAGGGCGGTCGCTTGGCGCGCGAGCAGGTCGTCGAGATGTGTTTCCAGCCATTCGAGGAATGCCGGATCACGGATCAGTCCGTATTTGATCACTTCCGCCAGACCGGCACGCAATTCGCGCTCGGGCAGAGTATTCAGCGTCAGGGTATCGGCCAGCACCATTTGCGGTTGGTAAAAAGCGCCGATCATATTTTTGCCCAGCGGGTGGTTGATGGCCGTCTTGCCACCGACCGAGGAATCGACCTGCGCCAGCAAGGTCGTCGGGATCTGGATGAAAGGCATGCCGCGCTGAAAGCAAGCTGCGGCGAAACCGGCGGTATCGCCGACGACACCGCCGCCCAAGGCGATCAGCGGCGTCGACCGTTCACAGCGTGCGCCGAGCAAGAGATCAAAGATGCTGTTCAGCGTCTGCCAGTTTTTATACTGTTCGCCGTCGGGCAACTGCAGTGCGCAGACTTCGATCCCGGCTTGTCGTAGGGGATCAGTCAAGCGCTGCAGATATAAAGGACCCACCGTCACATTCGTGATGACGACCGCTTTCGGATGTCGCAAACAGGGCGACAGCAGGTCCACGCGATCAAGCAGGGAGGTGCCGATATGGATCGGGTAGCCATTCTCACCGAGCGCTACGTTGAGAGTTTCCATAAGCTTCAGATCTGTTGGGCGATCAAAGGCAGGATCGACTGCAGGGCGATACGGCTGCCGCTGACGACAATATCGGCCACCTCGCGATATAAGGGATCACGCTGAATGTGCAGTTCTTTCAACTTTTGCAGCGGATCCTGAACCTGCAGCAAGGGCCGATTCTTGTCGTGACGTGTCCGTTCGTAGAGCGTGTGCAGAGGGACATTGAGGTAAACCACCAGACCGCTGCTGAGCAACAATTGCCGGTTTTCCGGTCGCAGAACAACGCCGCCGCCGGTCGCCACGACCTGCGTATCAAGCGCGGCGATTTCGGCAATGATTTGTGCTTCGCGTTTGCGGAAGCCTTCTTCGCCTTCGATTTCGAAAATGGTCGGCACGCTGACACCGGTGCGCCGGGCAATTTCGTGGTCGGAGTCAATGAAGGAATACGACAAACGTCTGGCCAGCACTTTGCCGATCGTCGTCTTGCCGGCGCCCATCAGGCCAACCAGATAAATGTTTCTTTTCTTGCGTTCGCTTCCCACGGCGGCATTCTAGCAGTCTGTCGGACAGCATGGGTCGCAGCGAAAGGTGGGAAGCAAGAACAGTGATCCACGAATTTCAGGTCAATCTTCGACGCTGGTATCGAAATTCGGGAGCATGCGAAGTGCTGTGTCGCATTTTCTCGGCGTCGTGTACTACCGCGACAAGTTGCGAGCGCCGTTGAGCTAACAAAAAAGCCGGCAGTCTGCCGGCTTTTTTGACATTGCGTCAGATCAGCGGATGGCCAGATTCTCGCTGACAACCCGCGGGGTGACAAAGATCAGCAACTCGGTCTTATCGTCGATGATTTCCTTGTTTTTGAACAGAAAACCGATATACGGCAGATCACCGAAGAACGGAATGCGTTGCGTCGTATTGCGCACGGTCTGCGTATAAATGCCGCCGATGACCACCGTGCCGCCGTTGTCGACCAGGACTTCCGTCTTGACGTGCTTGGTGTCGATCGCCACACCGGCACCGGTCGACAGCAGTGTGTTCGGCGTGTCCTTATTCACGTCGAGCATCATGCTGATCTTGCCGTCGGGAGTGATCTGCGGCTTGACCTTCAACGACAGATTGGCCTTTTTGAAAGCGATACTCGTGGCACCGGCCTGGGTCGCTTGCTGATACGGAATTTCAACCCCCTGCTCGATGATCGCTTCGACCTGATTGGCGGTCATCACCCGCGGACTGGAAATGACCTTGCCGCGTCCATCGGCTTCGAGCGCGGATATCTCGAGACTCAGATATTTGGTGTAGTTTTTGTTATAAAAACTCAATCCGAGCGTGCCCGCACTGCCGGCGCGCGGCGTGGCCGGCAAATTCAACGCTCCGATTCCCGACATCCTGAAATCCGGTTTAATCGCCGCCAGGGTGGTCGAATTGGCGAGCGTCGTAACACCAGTCTTTTCGTCTGTTGTTTTTGTCGTGGCTCCATAGCCCAGACGGACACCCAGATTCTTGGCGAAGGAATCGCCTGCTTCGACGATGCGCGCTTCGATCATCACCTGTCTGGCGGGAATATCCACTTTGGCGATCATGGCCCGCACGTCGTCGAGTCGATTGGGCACGTCCTTGACGAACATCATGTTCGAACGGTCATCCAGCAGGGCGCTACCGCGCTTCGATAGCAGCGATTGTTTCGGATCGATCAACAGCTTGTGTACCGCTTCCGCCCGGATGTAATTCATCTGGAAACTTTCGGTCTGCAACGGCTCGAGATCGCCAATCTGTTGTTTGGATTCAAAATCCAGTTTTTCTTTGGTCGCCAGCTCATCGCGCGGCGCAATCAGGATCACGTTACCGTTCTTGCGCATGTCGAGATTCTTCTGCTGCATGATGATGTCCAGCGCCTGATCCCACGGCACATCCTTGAGAATCAGCGTGATGGCCCCGCCGACCGAATCACTGACCACCATGTTCATGCCGGTGAATTCACCAATCACCTGCAGCAGACGACGCACGTCCACATTCTGGAAATTGAGCGACAGTTTTTCGCCCTGGTAGCCCCCGCGGGTGCCTTGCACCAGTTTGTTGGGATTTTCGACGATCGGCTTGATTTCGATCACGAACTGATTGTCGCTCTGATAGGCGTTGTGTTCCCATAGCCCGCGGGGGGTGATCGTCATCCGCGCGCCACCGTCTCTCTGGATCGTATTCAAGCTGAGCACCGGAGTGGCGAAATCGGTTACGTCCAGCCGCTTGCGCAGCGTTTCCGGCACATTGACCTTGACGAAGTCGACGACCAGTGTAGAACCCTGCTGACGGATATCGATGCCGGCATTGGAGTCGGTCAGATCGACGGTGATACGTCCTTCGCCATCCTTGCCTCGACGGAAGGAGATATCGCGAATGGTGTTTTCCACCGACGACGGGCGCATCTTGGCAAAATGTTCGACCGGTGCTGACAGCTGCTGGGCGCTCACCGGAGAAGTGGTGTGCAAGGCAATCAGCAGGTTATTGCCATCGAGACTGGCCTCGTAAGTCATCGGCTTGTGAAGATTGAGCACCAGACGAGTCCGGTCTTCGGCCTGCACAATATTGCTGCTTTTGAGGTCGCCTTCGTCAAAATTCTGGCTCAACTTACCCAGTCCATTGATAGTATTTTGAAAATCAAAGGAGATACGCGCCGGTTTCGAGACACTGAACGCTGGCGGCAAAGCGCGCAGAGGCTGTTTGAATCCGACCTTGACATTGATCACCGAGCCCTGCTGGACGACATTGATCGACTCGAGGGCGTTCTGGGTTTCCAGATCCTGGGCATGGACAGCGCCGAACATCATCAGCAAAATGCCTAGCAAGACGAGCAGGTATTGTTCGATACGCTTCATTTACTTTGTCCCCTTTTCCTGCAACTGCAAGCTGCTCGTTCTCTCGATCCAGTCACCGGCTGCATCCTGTACCAGTTCGCGCAAAGTCACTTCCACTTCGGACACTCCTACGATCACACCGAAGTTCTGCCCCATGTAATTGCCCAGTCTGACTTGAAACAAAGAACCATCAGCCTGGACGATGGCATAGGACGTTTTGTTGCGCGTCATGACGCCAACGTATTTCAACGACTCCAGAGGATAGGATTCCAGCGGCTCTTTCGGCCGGTCCAGGTCCGGGCGGAAACCGCCTCCGCCTTTCTTGTCCTCGGGTCCGATTTTGCTGGCCTTGAACGGATCGACCATGTCTCCGACATCGTACGGTACGGCGACATAGGGTTCAACGACCGGTATCGGCGGAATTTTACCCTTCGCGTCCTGAGCAACGGTGTCCATCCAGGCCTGCAATTCGTCCTGATCGTTCGACGAGCAGGCCACCAGGATCAAGGTGATCAGGCACAACCCGGGCAGCTTGTTCATTTTTTCGCGGCCTTCGCAGCTTGTGCGGCTTTTTTCTTCGCCGCTAGCTCATTCTCATCCAGATACCTGAAGGTCTTGGTAACGGCGTCCATGACCAGGGAGCCGTCTTTGGTCTGGCTGTTCGGGCTAATGGCGATATTGTTCAAGGTAACAATGCGGGACAGTTTGCCGATATCCCCGGCAAAGGCTCCGAAATCATGGTACGAACCCGTCATCCTGACGTTGATCGGCAACTCGGCATAGAAATCCTTGACCAGTTCCGCGCCCGGTTTGAACAATTCGAATTGCAGCCCGCGCCCCATTCCGGACTGGTTGATTTCGACGAGCAGCGCTTCGACTTCCGATCGGTTTGGCAATTGCTTCAACAAGGCACCAAAAGAGCGGTCGATTTCGCTGAGTTGCTGAATATGCAGATCCAGATTGATGGCCTGTTTTTTCTTGCTGACGAATTCATCCCTAAGCTTCAGTTCGGTCTGCTGGTGCCGGTTCAACGCATCGATCTGATCGGCCCAGAAAAACCACCAGCCAGCCAGGAGCAGGATCAAGGCCCAGATCAGCAGGGTGGTGATGCGGGGAAGCAATGGCCACACACCGACATCGCGCGGATTCAG
The DNA here is from genome assembly GCA_964428215.1 of uncultured Candidatus Accumulibacter sp. Classification (GTDB taxonomy): domain Bacteria; phylum Pseudomonadota; class Gammaproteobacteria; order Burkholderiales; family Rhodocyclaceae; genus Accumulibacter. The sequence goes on from CAYRXO010000010.1 coordinate 11,729, forward strand.
GTTCTTAAAATCGTTGAGAATCGCCTGGAAATCGATCGTCGGCAGGGTGGGCCCTTTTACTTTCACTTGCTTCCCTTTTCGGCTTCAGCCGGCTTGTTTGCCGGAGCAGCAGAAGTTGGCGCCGGGGTACGCTTGATGGCGGCATTCATGCTGAACTCGTTGAGTCGGCGCTTGTCGACCAAAACCGCCTTGATTTCCAGCAATTCGGGCTTTTCCAGCCAGAGCGATGCTTCGATATTCCGCATCAATGTCGATACCCGCGCGCTGGATTGGGCATAACCGGCAATACTGATGCGCTGACCGTCCTGTGTCATGGAACGGATATAAACGCCTTCCGGCATCTGTTTGGTCAATTCGCTTAACAAGCGCACGGCTTCCGCCCGGTCACGCTGCAGGGATTCGATGACCCGCTTGCGATCCAGCAGTGCCTCGCTTTGTTCTTTCAATTTCTTGATTTGATCGATCTGTTTGTCGAGAACGGCAATTTCCCGTTTCAGGAAGTCATTCCTGGCCTCCTGACTGGCTATGTAGCCGGAGATGACCGAATAAACGACAAATACGAGCAGACCGACGGCGACGGTCACGAACCCCAGCATAGCGTAAAACTGTTGTCTTCTGACCCGCCGCCGCTCCTCGCGGTGGGGCAGCAGATTGATGCGGATCATTCGTCGAACCTCCGCAAGGCCAAGCCGCAGGCGGCCATCAGTGAGGAAGCGTCAGACTGCAGATTTTTGCCGCGCACCTGCTCGGACAGAAACATTCCGGTGAATGGATTGGCGACGATCGTATCGATCTGGGTTCGTGCCGCGACCACCTCGTCGACGCCCGGCAGGATGGCGCAGCCACCGGACAAGACGATATGGTCGATATGATTGAACTGGGTGGAGGTGAAGAAAAACTGCAAGGCGCGCGACAATTCGAGAGAGAGGGATTCCAGAAACGGCTTGAGCAACTCCGTTTCGTATTTTTCCGGCAGGTTGTTGCGTCGTTTTTCCGCCTCCGCTTCCTCGAAGCTGATGCCGAAAAAGCGTGCAATGTCCTGGGTCAGCTGATTGCCTCCGAAAGCTTGTTCACGTGCGTAGAGCGGCTGTCCATTGCGCAGAACGGCCAGATTCATCACGTTGGCACCGATATCGACCAAGGCGATAATGCGGCCCGACGCGCCTTCTGGCAGTTGTTTTTCGATCAGTTCGAAAGCGGCCAGCACCGCGTACGATTCGACATCAAGAATCACCGGCTTGAGGCCGGCCGATTCGACGACCGCCACCCGATCCTCGACCTTTTCCTTACGTGAGGCAGCGATCAATACCTCGATCTCGTCGGGGGACGACTGTGCAGGTCCAATGACCTGAAAATCCAGGTTGACTTCTTCCAGTGGGAAGGGAATGTACTGATTGGCTTCGGACTCGACCAGGACTTCGAGGTCTTCCTCGCGTTGCCCGGCGGAAACGATTATTTTTTTGGTGATGACGTGCGATGCCGGCAAGGCGATGGCCACCTGCCGTGTAGACGTGGCCAACTTTTTCCATCCCCGGCGCACCGCTTCAGCGGCGCCTTCAAGGTTGACGATATTTCCATCGGATACGATATCGCGCGCCAGTACCTCAATCGCATAGCGCTCGACCCGATGGCTGCCTTTGCTGTCGAGCGACAACTCGACCATCTTGACCGAGGATGAACTGATATCAAGACCGATCAGCGATCGCGCTTTGGGATTAAAGATCGATAAATCAAACCGCAAACCGCTACCCCTCGTGAAAACTTTTACCCGCGGACATGGTTCAATCAACCTGCCCGAGGAGTGAAAGCCCTGTCCGAAACCATCGCCCCCGACCGCTCCACCACCAGACGCAAGGAGAGTTTTGTGCGTTGCCCGGCAACTTTCACATTAATTATTAACTAGTAACTCCGCAATATTCCACTTGATCCTAGCAACTCGTTTCCGGTGTGTAAAGCAGTTTTTGGCGCTAGCAATCAGTAAGCGAGTGATCAGACAGCGGTAAAAATAGCCCGTGTGAAATCCGGACCCTCGGCAATCAAACGTCCCAGGCAGATCCGCCCAACCCGATCGGATTGCAGATCCAGCTGTCGCTGCGGATGGTACCAGCCCGCCGGCAGAATCAATGTCTGTTCTACGCCGAGGGCGGCAATTTCGGGTAGAACGAATGCTCTTTCAAAAGTCACCGACGTTGCCAATGAATGCGCCACCGGCCGCACGGCAACGGCCTGCGGCTTGCCGGGAAAAACAGCCACCCCGACTTGCAACGCACCGCTTTTTTCCTGCATCAGCCAGGCGACCTGGGCGAGCAGATGGGCGCAGGAGTCCGCCGGAAGAATCGACAACAGCTGTCCGATCTCAATTCGTCGACATTTTGACGAGCGCAACAGACGAAAGCCACCAGCGCTTTCATCGACCGTTTCCCAGCGTTCGAGCGTATAGCCGAGTTGTGCCTGGCGGAACTCCAGTTGCTGCGTCGGGTCGTTGAGGTGGCGGAAGGCGAACAGGCTCTCAAATTCATTGCGCGAATACAGATTGGCCGTCTCCGGCTGGGTGAATTCCTTTCCCGATACAAAAAAGTGGATCGCCGGCAAACCGGTACAGATTTTGACCTGTTCGCCGAGCGTCGTTTTGTGCCGGCGAAAATTGCGCGCCGCGCGCGACAAGGACCACGGCTTGGCAATTCGTTGCAACAGTCGCTGGCATTTACCCGGCGGGCAGTCGCTACCCAGCCCCAGTTCCGCTGGCGAAATTTTCTTCGGCAATTGTGCTTTGGCCTGTCGAAGCAGCTTCATCAGCCGGGATGTGTCGATTTTGCGCAAATTTTCCTGCGCACTGCTTTCCGATAGCGAACCGATCGCACAATCCCGCATCAAATCGAGAGCAAACACGGGCAGCTTCTCGTCGGCAGCAAAGGCTTCGATAGCCACGAGTGGCGCCCAAAGCGCAGCCCAGCGCCAGACCAACGCCAGATCGGGAATCGACAGGCCATATGGTTCGGCAAGATCCAACAGCAGGATGCTGACGTAGGTTCCGGCACAGGTCGCTCGGCGACTGGCCGTATCGAGGCTGTCGGGAACCGTCTGCGCCGCGACACCCCACTCTTCGGCACTGGCATAGTAGCCGTGCAGGTCGAGCCACACACCGGTCGGCAGTTCGCGGCGCGCCCGCCAGTGAGCGTGGACGATCATCCCAGTTGCATATGTGCAGCGCTGCAGGATCAGTGCCAGCCTGTCGCCCTCCGCGCCTTGTGTTTCGCGCCCCTGCACGCGGGCACAGTGCGCGTAAGCACGCACCACCTTGCGCCAGGTGGCAATCGATTGAACGAAGCGTTCTTCCTCGATGGTCCCCAATGGCAGCGGCTTGTTGAGATACCCTTTTGCCAATTCCTCTTCGACGAAAGCGATCGGATTCCGAATCTGTTCGAGCAACTGCAAATAAACATCGGCACTGGGCGGCGCCTGGAGCAGCGAGTCCAGAAACCGGTTGATTTCGATCTGAGCCAAAGGTGCGTCGGCCAGCGACAGTCGAGCGATGATCTGGTAGCCGGTTTGCAGGTCGGAGATGTTCATCGGCTGCGAAAATTCATTTTTGATCAGGCTTGTAGCGTAAGGATTACTGACTGGCAAAGACAACGCGCCCGTTTCTCCTTCCCGTTGATTCCTTCGTGAGTGGCTGCTTCCCATGCGATTAACGATCCGCTCGATCATCAGTTACTCCAGGGTCTTGCGCATTGCGCAAATGATCTGATCGCCAAGTTCGCTTCGGCTCACCGTTCGACGTCGGGGCGAATTTCCCCGTTGTGGCGCCGCCCAGATCGGATGCGGAAAATGCGGATCGTCGCGCCAGCGGGGAATCACATGCCAATGCACATGCGGAGTCATATTTCCCAGGCTGGCCAGGTTGACCTTGTCCGGCTGATATAAACGCCGCAGCGCACGCTCGACGGCAAACACCACGTTCATCAACTGAATTCGTTCTGCGGCCGACAGATCGGTCATCTCCTGACGATGCGTGTGCAGAATCACCCGGCAATAGCCCGGATAGTCGGGCTCGTCAACCATCACCACCCGACACAAGGCGTTTTCCCAAACCACTTCCCCCCCTGGCGCACCGCAAAGTTCGCATTCACAATCAAGCGCTTCAACCACCTTCCTGCTCCTTCATCCAGCCGGCACCCATTGGCCGTCTTTAATGAAAAAGATAATCGCCGCTCTCGGGATGTGCCAGGAAATTGGTCACGAAGGAGGTGAGAAAGCGATTGGTCCGCTCGCTGCATCTTGCCGGCAAAATGCCAATAACATTGCCGTTCGACGACCGACCAGCTGCGGCCGGAACAGCGGTCGCTGCCGATCAACGCAGATGACGAAGGGATTTACAGCAGCACGCGTTCGATGCCGCCGTTGTTGGCCTGCTCGATGTAACGCGCCAACCACGCCTCGCCCAGCAGATGGCGCGCCATCTCGACGACGATGTAATCGGCTTCCGTCCCGGCATCGTCGTTGTAGCGCGACAATCCCTGCAGACACGATGGACATGAAGTGAGCAGCCGGAGCGGACCGCTGAAACCGTCGGCACGCAATCGGCTCGCGCCACGTTCGATTTCCTGTTGCTTGCGGAAACGGACTTGCGTGGACACGTCGGGCCGCGTTACTGCCAGCGTTCCCGACTCGCCACAGCAACGGTCGGACAGTTCGACCGGCTGGCCGAGCAGGCTGTTGACCACTTTGCTCGCCTGCGTGGTGCGCATCGGCGCGTGACAGGGGTCGTGATACAGATAGCGGGCACCGCCGACACCCTCGAGCCTGACGCCTTTTTCGAGCAGATATTCGTGGATATCGAGCAGGCGGCAGCCGGGAAAGATCTGTTCGAAATGATATTTTTCGAGCTGATCCAGGCAGGTGCCGCAAGAGACGATCACCGTTTTGATGTCCAGATAATTGAGCGTGTTGGCCACCCGATGGAAGAGCACGCGGTTGTCGGTGGTGATCGCCAGTCCTTGATCGGCTTCACCAGCAGCCGTCTGCGGATAGCCGCAACAGAGGTAGCCCGGCGGCAGTACGGTCTGCACGCCGATCGAAAAGAGCATCGCCTGCGTCGCCAGACCGACCTGCGAGAAGAGACGCTCCGACCCGCAGCCGGGGAAATAGAAAACCGCTTCGCTTTCGTGCTGCGCGTTGCCCACCTGGCGCGGGTCGCGGATGATCGGCACGATCTTGTCATCCTCGATATCGAGCAGTGCGCGCGCCGTGCGCTTCGGAACGCCGGCCGGCATCGGCTTGTTGAAGAAATGGATCACTTGCGCACGCAGCGCAGGCCGGCCGAGCGTCGCAGGTGGTTGTCGTGTCTGCCCTTGCACCAGATGCAGCGATTTGGCCAGACGATGACCGAAACGTTGCAGGCGGTAGCCCCAGGCGATCATCACTTGGCGGACCAGCTTGATCGTCGCCGGATCCTTGAGCGTCAGGAAAGCCATCGCCGCCGCTTTTGCCGGCACGAATTTCTTCTTGCCCTGCTCGCGCAGCAGGTTGCGCATGCGTATCGAGACGTTGCCGAAGTCGATATCGACCGGACACGGCTTGACGCATTTGTGGCAAATCGTGCAGTGATCGGCGACGTCGTTGAATTCATCGAAATGGCGCAGCGATACGCCCCGCCGGGTCTGTTCCTCGTAAAGAAAGGCTTCGATGAGCAGCGAGGTGGCGAGAATCTTGTTGCGCGGCGAATAGAGCAGGTTGGCACGCGGCACGTGCGTCGAACAGACTGCCTTGCATTTGCCGCAGCGCAGGCAGTCTTTGATCATCGTCGCGATGTTGCCGATCTCCGACTGTTCCATGATCAGCGATTCGGTACCGAGCAGTGAAAAAGACGGCGTATAGGCACGCGCCAGGTCGGCGCCCGGCAGCAGTTTGCCGGCATTGAAACGGCCTTGCGGGTCGACGCGCGCCTTGTAAGCGCGGAACGGCGCAATCTCATCTTCGGCGAGGAATTCCAGTTTGGTGATGCCGATGCCGTGCTCGCCGGAAACGACGCCGTCGAGACGGCGCGCCAGCGCCATGATCCGTTCAACGGTGGCGTAGGCGGTCTGCAGCATCGGATAGTCATCCGAATTGACCGGGATGTTGGTATGCACGTTGCCATCGCCGGCGTGCATGTGCAGGGCGACGAACAGACGGCTGCGCAACACCCGGCGATGAACTGCCGCGATTCCGTCGATCACCGGCTGAAAGAGCACTCCGTCGAAAATGGCCGTCAGTTGCGGGCGCAACTCGCGCTTCCACGAAACACGCAGGGAATGATCCTGCAGACGATGGAACAGCGTCGGCTCGGCGGTGCGATTTTGCAACGGCGTGACGACGATGCCGAAAGCAGGGAATTGCTCTTCGGCCGCGGCGAGCGGCAGGTCGAGATGGTCGAGCAACCATTGCCAGCGTCGGCGCAGCGCGCCGATCGCCGCCAGCGCCCGTGTTCGCCGGTCGCCGATCAACAAGGTTTTATCGACTTCGCTGTCGCCGCGATTGAGCGGCAGATCGCCGCTCAGAAAATCGGCCAGCACCGCGCAGAGATCAAGCTTGTTGCGGATCGACAGTTCGATATTCAGGCGCTCGATGCCGTCGCAGTATTCGCCCATGCGCGGCAGCGGGATCACCACGTCCTCGTTGAGCTTGAAGGCATTGGTATGCCGTGAGATGGCTGCGGTCCGCGAACGGTCGAGCCAGAAAGTCTTGCGCGTCTCGGCGTCTACCGCGATGAAGCCTTCGGCGCCGCGTCGATTGCACAGGCGGACGATTTCCGAAGCGGCATTCATCACTGCGTCGGGATCATCGCCGACCAGATCCCCGATGAGCACCATTTTCGGACGGCCGACGGTTTCGGCTTTGCGCTTGGCTTTCGTCGCATAACCGACGGCACGTAGATAACGTTCGTCGAGGTGTTCGAGTCCGGCCAGCTGCACGCCGGCCTGACGACCGGCACCGCCGGATTTGAAATGATCGCTGATCTCGATGATCGCCGGCACCGCTTCGCGCACCTGGCCGAAAAATTCCAGGCAGACGGTGCGGGTGTGCGGCGGCATCTGGTGCAGCAGCCAGCGCGCCGCGACGATCAGCCCGTCGGTCCCTTCCTTCTGCACGCCCGGCAGCCCGGCGAGAAATTTGTCGGTGACGTCCTTGCCGAGCCCGGCCTTGCGGAAATGCGCGCCGGGAATTTCCAGGATTTCGGGCGCGCCATAGAGCGTGCGGCCGTCACGGCGGAAACGTCTGATTTCGAAACGCGCCAGCGCCTGCTCGTGAATCTTGCCGAAATTGTGCTCGAGTCGCGTCACTTCCAGCAGATGACCGCTCGGATCGACCAGCCGCCACCAGGCCAGATTGTCGAGCGCCGTTCCCCAGAGCACCGCTTTCTTGCCGCCGGCGTTCATCGCCACGTTGCCGCCGATGCATGACGCTTCGGCGGAAGTCGGGTCGACGGCGAAGACGCGGCCGGCGGCCGCCGCGGCTTCGGCGACGCGCGCCGTCACCACGCCGGCGCCGGTGCGGATGGTCGCATACGGGCGCTCGCAACCGGGCAAGGTCAGTTCTTCGACCGCGCCGATGTCGATCAGCTTTTCGGTATTGATCACCGCCGCCAGCGGCGACAGCGGGATCGCACCGCCGGTGTAGCCGGTTCCCCCGCCACGCGGGATGATCGTCAGACCGAGTTCGATACAGCCGCGCACCAAAGGCGCGACTTCGTCCTCGTCATCCGGGTAGAGGACGACGAACGGGTATTCGATGCGCCAGTCGGTGGCATCGGTGACATGCGAAACACGCGCCAGTCCATCGAAAGCGATATTGTCGCGGCGGGTATGCGGCTGCAGCACGCGCCGCACACGTGCGCGCAAGCGCGCCGTGTCGTCGAAATGCCGCTCGAAGCGGGCCACCGCCGCGTCGGCGGCTTCGATCAAGGTGCGTACCCGCTGGTGACCCTGGCGACGCTTTTCGACTTCCCGCAGGCGGTGACGCAGCGCATCGATCAGCGCCGTGCGCCGCTGACGGTTGGCCAGCAGATCATCTTCGAGATACGGGTTGCGCTGCACCACCCAGATGTCGCCGAGCACTTCGTAGAGCATGCGCGCCGAACGGCCGGTGACGCGCTCGGCACGTAGCTGGTCGAGAATTTCCCAGGCCTCGCTGCCCAGCAGCCGGATGACGATCTCGCGATCGGAAAACGAGGTGTAGTTGTAGGGGATTTCGCGCAAACGTGCGTCCATCGGGGCGCCCCCTGACGACAAAGCGCGCATTTTAGCCCAGCCTCCGGCAGGACCCGGCAAGCAAACGCTGAATGTATGACTGCGCAGGATGTTGTGGAAGAAGCCCGGCACGCGGCCACCGGGATAAATCGATGGCAATCGCTTGCACAAACGTCGAAAATCGACATGACATCGTCGAAAACAGTGCGCAAAATATTTTTTCGATCAATTACATATGACAAATTTTCGCGCTCCGCCCGAAAATCGGGTTGGCGCCGGGTTTTCCGGGAGGATTGCAATTGACCTTGCAGGAAGCGTTGCTGGAAGCTAATGATGCCCGCAAAGGGCCGGCCCCCGACGGCATGACCGGATGTCGCGTGCCGGTGAATCATTGCGGCGCTGAATTGCCACTTTTCACCTGCCGGATGGGCGGCGGCCGTCGCGCCAGCGGTTGATGCGAAAATTTTTGCCGCAACAGCAAGCGGTCAACGGCGCTTGTCAGGAAAAACCTCGTCAGTCAGCCGCGGGTTTCCGGGACCGGCAGCACGATGACGAATTCAGAACCCGCACCGAAGGTCGAGCGCAGTTCGATATTGCCGCCGTGCGCGCGGGCGACGCCGAGGGCGATGGCCAGCCCGAGCCCGGTTCCCTGGCCGCGCGTGGTGAAAAAAGGTTCGAAAACGCGTCGCTGGATTTCCGGTGGCATACCGGCGCCGCTGTCGCGCACAGCGATGCGCAACGCATCGGCCGTGCGGCTGCCACTCAGCGTCACTTCACCACCCGCCTGGCAGGCCTGCAAGGCATTTTCGAGCAAGTTGATCAGCGCGCCGACCAGGGCCTTGCGATTTCCCGGGAAGCAGATTTCGCCGGCGCAATGCACGCGCAAGACGATCTTTTTTTCGGCAAACAGCGCATCGACGGTCTGACTGGCGTCGCTGAGCAGTTCGCTGACCGTCAGCGGTTCGCGGCCGAGGCTTTCGCCGCGCGCGAACAGCAGCACTTCCTGGATCAGCTTTTCGAGCCGCTTGAGCTGCGCGCTGGCCTTGCCGGCAAAGCGCAGTCGTGCCGCGGCGCTCAGTTCGGTCTGCTCGAGATTGGCGCTGTAAAGCAGGGCGGCGGCCAGCGGTGTGCGTAGCTGGTGCGCCAGCGAAGCGGCCATTTCGCCCATGGCCGCCAGCCGTTGATTGCGTTCGACTTCGGCCTTCAGCTGGTAGGCGTCGGTCAGGTCGTGAATGAGCAGAATGCGGCCGCCAGCCGAGTCGAGCGGGCTTTCGGCGATGGCCAGACGGCGCGTGCCGAGCAGCCATTCCGTCGGAGCTTCGGTCGGCAGCAGCCGCGACTGGACCTGCGCGGACCAAGGGCTTCCGACCAGAGCCGCGTCGAACATGCGGCACGCCGCCGGATTGGCTTCGCTGATCACGCCGGCGCTGTCGAGCACCGCAACGCCGGCCGGCAAGGCGTCGAGCAAGAGCGATAAACGCTCGGAAAGCGCTTCCTTGGCTTCGTACTGCCGGCGCAACTCGCCGTTGGCCACGGCCAGCTCAGCGGTCAGCGATTCGACCCGGCCCTGCAGTTCCTGATACGACTGGGTCAGCGTTTGCGAGACCTGATTGAAGACATCGAAGGCGCGTTGCAATTCCTGCGCCTTGCTTTCAGCGCCCGACATATCAACGACTTCCCTGACGGTTTGCCTAGAACGGTGCAATTAGCCGCTACAATAACAGAGTATTTTCCCGTTTTATCGTGCTTTTTGCCTGCCGCCGCAGGCTTTTCCCTATACAGGACGCATGGCGACAGCCGAAACCGAGATCCCCGAAACCCCGGAGGTGCCCAAGCCGCTCGATCGCGCCCGCGAGGCTTGGGCACGCTTGGACAACCGGCAAAAAGTGCTGTTCATGGTCGCCATCGCGGTGGTGATCGCGCTGCTGGTCGTCACGGCGCTGATGTTCCGGCAAAGCGAATTCAAGATTCTCTTCTCGAACATCAACGAGCGCGACGGCGGCGCGATCATCGCTGCGCTCGAGCAGATGAACGTGCCGTACAAATTCAATGATTCCGGCAGCGCCATCCTGATTCCGGCCAACCGGGTGCACGACGTACGCCTGCGTCTGGCGACGCAGGGTTTGCCACGCGGCGGCGCGGTCGGTTTCGAACTGATGGAAACGCAGAAGTTCGGCATCAGCCAGTTCGCCGAGCAGATCAACTATCAGCGCGGTCTCGAAGGCGAACTGGCGCGCACGATTCAATCGATCGGCGCCGTGCAGCTGGCGCGGGTGCATCTGGCGATTCCCAAGCCCAGCGTCTTCATGCGCGAGGAACAGAAACCGTCGGCGTCGGTGATGCTCAATCTGTATCCGGGACGGACGCTCGAGCCGCTGCAGGTCGCCGGCATCCAGAATCTGGTCGCCGCCAGCGTGCCGCAACTGGCGCCCTCCGCCGTGACGCTGCTCGACCAGAGCGGCGCGCTGATTTCGCAGGTGAAGAGCAAACTGCTCGAAGCCGGGCTCGACCCGACGCAAGTGAAATACGTGCAGGAAGTCGAGGCGAGCATCATCAAGCGCGTCGAGGACATCCTGACGCCGATCGTCGGCAGCGGCAACTTCCGCGTGCAGATCGCCGCCGACATCGATTTTTCCCAAGCCGAACAGACAGCCGAGACGCACCGGCCGAACACGACGCCGCCGGACATCAGCATCCGCAGCCAGCAAACCAGCGAAACGGCAAGTACCAATCCGAGCGCCCAGGGCGTCCCGGGTGCGCTGACCAACCAGCCGCCGGTGCCGGCGACAGCTCCGTTGACGCAGCCGCCGGCGGCTGGCGCGACCGCTGGCAAACCGCCGGCACCGATTCCCGGGCAGATCAACGCCGCCGGGGTGCAGGCGCCGATCGGCAGTGTCGGCCAGCCATTGAGCACCAGCAAGAATTCGACGATCAATTACGAAGTGGACAAGACCGTGCGCCACGTCAAGCAGGCGCTGGGAACGATCAAACGCCTGTCGGCAGCGGTGGTGGTCAATCAGCGCAAGGAATCGGGCAAGGACGGCAAGCTGGTCAATAAACCCTGGCCGGACGAGGAAATCAAGCAGCTCAATGGTCTGGTCAAGGAAGCGATGGGCTTCAGCAACGAGCGTGGCGATACTTTGTCGATCGCCAACGCGCCGTTCACCCTCGTCGAGAAGGACGAAGGCTTGCCGGTCTGGCGCGATCCGGAAACGCGCTCGACCGCCGTTGAAGTGTTCAAATACGCGGCGATCGCCGCGATCATCGCCTATCTGCTACTGGGTGTCGTTCGTCCGCTGCTCAGAACGATGTTGCCACCGCCGCCGGTCGTCGAACCCGTTGGCGCCCAGGTCGATGTCATGGCCGGCGACGAAGATGAGGAAATTGACGAGGAAGAAGGGGAAGAAGCCGTGCCGACCGCTGCCGAATTGCTGGAGAAGAAACTTGCCGAGTTGCGCGCCCTGGCGCAACAGGACCCGCACATCGTTGCGGCGATCATCAAGGAATGGATGGGCGCCAATGGCAGCTGACGACGGTGTCGAAAAAAGCGCCATCCTGCTGATCTCGCTGGGATCGGATCAGGCCGCCGAAGTCCTCAAGCTGCTCGATCCGAAAGAGGTGCAAAAGCTCGGCCACGCGATGGCCGCGCTGAAATCGGTGCCACGTGACCGCATGGATGCCGTGGTCAGCGATTTTCTCCTTGAGGCGCAAAATTCGGCGGCGATGCATGTCGATACCGACGCCTACGTCCGCTCGGTGCTGACCAAGGCGCTCGGCGACGACAAGGCGTCGAACCTGATTTCGCGCATTCTGCAACCCGGCGACACCAACGGCATCGAAGGCCTCAAATGGATGGACGCGCCGACGGTCGCCGACCTGATCAAGAACGAACACCCGCAAATCATCGCCACGATCCTGGTGCACCTCGCTTCCGACCATACCAGCGACATCCTCAAGCAATTCACCGAGCGGCTGCGCAACGACGTCATTTTGCGCATCGCGACGCTGGAAGGCATCCAGCCGGAAGCGTTGCGCGAATTGAACGACGTGATGCTGCGCCTGCTTTCCGGTTCGGCGAACATCAAGAAATCGGCGATGGGCGGCGTACGCAAGGTTGCCGACATCCTCAATTTCATGGGTTCGGCGAACGAAACGGTGGTCGTCGATTCGATCCGCGAATACGACCCGGATCTGGCGCAAAAGATCATCGACGAAATGTTCGTTTTCGAAAACCTGCTCGACCTCGACGACCGCGGCGTCCAGTTGCTGTTGCGCGAGATTCAGTCGGAATCGCTGATTCTGGCGATGAAAGGTGCCAGCGAGCCGCTACGCGAAAAAATCTTCAAGAACATGTCGCAGCGCGCTTCGGAAATGCTGCGCGAGGATCTCGAATCGCGCGGCCCGGTCCGTTTGTCCGAAGTCGAAGCCGAACAAAAGGAAATCCTGAAGGTCGTCCGCCGACTGGCCGACGAAGGCCAGCTCGTCCTGGGTGGCGGCGCCGGCGAGGAAATGGTTTGAGCGGGTCAGCCGCAAGCTGAACGATGAAAAAGCTGATTCCAAAGGAGAAACTGACCGCTTACCAGCGTTGGGAAATCGCCGCGTTCGACGAGCAACAGCGCGCGACGAGCGAACCCGATGATGAAGCCGCCGGCGAAGAAACCGTCGAGCCGCCGGAGCCGGAACCGTTCGCCGTCGCAGCACCGGCGATCGTCGCAGCGCCGGCCATCGTCGAAGTGCCGAGCGAGCCGGCGATTCCGTTGCCGACCGCGGAAGAAATCGAACAGATGCATCGCGAAGCGCATCAAAGCGGCTATACGGCCGGCTACGCCGAAGGTTTTCAGACTGGGATGCTTGCCGCGCAGGAAGACGCGCATCAGATCGCCGGCCTGCTCGATGCTTTGCAGCAGGCGCTGAGCCGGGTCGATCAGGAGATTGCCGATCAGTTGCTGGCGCTGGCCATCGAAATCGCTCGCCAGGTGCTCCGGCAAAGCTTGCGCGTGCAGCCGGAATTGCTGCTGCCGGTGGTGCGTGAAGCGGTGAGCACGCTGCAGGTGCATGGCGGCCAGGCGCTGCTGTTCGTCAATCCGGCGGACGGCGAACTGGTCCGCAGTCAACTCGGCGAACTGCTGCTGCACCGCAACTGGCGGATCCTCGACGATTCGACGCTGAGTGCCGGCGGCTGCCGCGTCGAAGTGGCCGCCAGTGAAGTCGACGCCACCGTCGAAACCCGCTGGCGGCGCGTTCTCGAAGCGATCGGCGTCAGCGAGGATTGGCTGCGCGACAAGACCGGTCTTCCAGGCGATGAACGCTCCCGTCCACAATAAGCATCTGGCGGCCTGGGGTGCGCTGCTCGACGCCTGCCGGCGTACCACGGTGCAGGTCAGCCCGTTGTTGCCGAGCGGCCATCTGACACGTATCAACGGTCTGGTCATGGAAGCTTCGGGACTCAAGCTGCCGCTCGGCAGTTCGTGCCGCATCTTTCCGACCGGCGGCACGCCGGTCGAAGCGGAAGTGGTCGGTTTTCACGGCGAACGCCTGTACCTGATGCCGACCGAGGACGTTTATGGACTGTCGCCCGGCGCGCGCGTCGTCTCCCTGGAAATTCCGGCGCTGCCGCCCCGCATCGGCTTTCCGCCGCCGGCGCGGCGGCGCTCGATCGACCGTGCCAAGCAGGTACCGGTGGGCGAGGCCTTGCTCGGGCGCGTGCTCGACGCCGCCGGCCGGCCGCTCGACCGGCTCGGTCCGGTGCGTGGCTCGTCGTTGCGTCCCTTGCAAAGCCGGCCGGTGAACCCGATGTCGCGCGCGCCGATCGATACGACGCTCGATGTCGGCGTGCGGGCGGTCAATGCGCTGCTTTGCGTCGGCCGCGGGCAACGGATGGGATTGTTCGCCGGTTCCGGTGTCGGCAAGAGCGTCCTGCTCGGCATGATGGCCCGTTATACGGCGGCGGAAGTGATCGTCGTCGGCCTGATCGGCGAACGCGGCCGCGAGGTGAAGGAATTCATCGAACAGATCCTCGGCGAGGAAGGCTTGCGGCGCGCCGTCGTCGTCGCCGCACCGGCCGACGTCAGCCCGCTGATGCGCCTGCAGGGCGCCGCTTATGCCACCTGTATCGCCGAGTATTTTCGCGATCAAGGGCGGCACGTCCTGCTGATCATGGACTCGCTGACCCGCTACGCAATGGCGCAGCGCGAAATCGCTCTGGCGATCGGCGAGCCGCCGGTGACGCGCGGTTATCCGCCGTCGGTCTTCGCCCGTTTGCCGCAACTCGTCGAACGTGCCGGCAACGGCAGCGACGGCGGCGGTTCGATCACCGGCTTCTACACCGTTCTTGCCGAAGGTGACGACCAGCAGGACCCGGTGGCCGACGCGGCGAGAGCGATTCTCGACGGTCACATCGTTCTTTCTCGCCCCCTCGCCGACGCCGGTCACTACCCGGCGATCGACATCGAACAATCGATCTCGCGCGCGATGGTCAACCTGGTCACTCCGCCGCACCTCGACAGCATCCGCCGTTTCAAAACCTTGTTTTCGCGCTATCAGCGCTCGCGCGACCTGATCGCCGTCGGCGCCTACGCCGCCGGTTCCGATCCGCAGCTCGACCAGGCGATCGCCATTTACCCGCGTTTCGAGAGCCTGTTGCAGCAGAGTCTGAGCCAGCGGGCCGATTTCGACAGCAGCGTCGCGCAGTTGCAAACCTTGTTCCGCAACCCGGGCTGAGCGGGGTGTGACCGAAAACCCGCTCGCTGATGCCAGCACTTTTTTCCGATGAGCAAACCTTTCTCGCTGCAAACCGTCCTCGAATTGATGCAGACCCGCACCGACGAAGCCACCCGTCAGTTGGCCGGGCTGCTTGCCGCCGAACAGGACGCACAGCGCAAGCTGACGATGCTGCAAATGTATCGTGACGAATATTTCGCCCGCTTCCGCGCCGCGGCGCAAAACGGCCTGCGTCCGGCCGAGTGGCGGAATTACCAGGATTTCCTCGCGCGCCTGGACGAAGCGCTCGGGCAGCAACAACACGCCGTCAGCGTGCAGCAGTCGCACACTGCCGCTGGACAGGCCGAATGGCGACGACAGCACAGCAAGTTGAAAGCGATCGACGCACTCGCCGATCGACATCGCAACAACGAGGCGCGCCAGGAACTCAAACAGGAGCAAAAGGAACAGGATGCATTTGCCGCCCGCCGTAACGACAATGAGGCCGCCCCCTGAACCATGCCTGGCACTCTAATTGCTTTATGCAGCGCGACCCCTTTGTCAGCGAGCAAGAGAGATGGCCATACACCTCGTTTCAGGATGGCAGCCAGCAGCCGGCCGAGCCAGCGGTAGCAGCAACGAAAATTCCGCATCTGCCGGCGGGGGCGTCGACTTCGCCAGCTTGTTGTTCGGTTTGTCGACCGGCGGCAAGTCCTCGATACCATTGACCGGCGGTGAAACCGCCCCGCCGGCGGCGGACGATGCCCCGGATGAGTCGGCTTCTCTCGTGCCGGATCCGGGTACCGGGGCCAATCCGCCGGCGCCATTGCTCGCGGTCGCCCCGATCACCATTGCGCCGGCCGCGCTGCCGACAGTGGCGACAAATAACGCGCTCAGCTCGACGCGCCGCGGAATAGACGCTGCATCTGCGGCGATTTCGCACACAGGGCAGACCTTGCCTTTCCCGGTGGACTTGGTCGCTGCCCGTTCCCGGACAAGGAATGCCGACAGCGACTTGCCGCTCGCCGGTCGTTTGCCATCAGCCGTCGATGCGCGCGCTTCGGTAACAGAGATCCCGCCGCCCGACGCCGGCAATCAGCGCATCGATCCGGGAAACGAAGCGGGGTCACGCCGCCCGGCCATCGCCGGCGAGGACATCGCCGGCATCACCAATCCTGGCAACGGCGAGCTCCCGCAACCATCCTCGGCGACCGAGCGATCGCCGACCATCGACGAGTCTGCGCATGGGCTTTCCTCGACTGCCTGGCAGCCCGGCGCCGCGGCCGTTGCTGCAGCCACCCAGCCAGCACCCGCCGCGTTGACCGTCAGCGTTGACCGGCCGCCCGCCCGGCTGCCGCCGGCGTTCCCGGATGCCGCTGGCCGGCGGCAGATTCCGTTTGACGACCTCGGGGCGCAGCGCAGTTCCCGTGCAGGCAGCGGCCAGGAGGAGAACGCGGCGCCTTTGTCTGCGCCTGCGGACGGTACAAAGGCAGCGCTCGCCGCTGCGGGCCACTCATTGCCGCGGCACGAGGCGGCAAGCGATCCCATTTCTGCCGCCGCCCGACCTTTGCCGGCAAGTTTTGCCGAAATCTTGCCCGCGACCGCAACAGGCGAGCCGCCGGCGCCACGGCCGCTGGAAGCGATTGTTGCCGACCTGCCCGCACAGCCGACGCCAGTCGCAAACCCGCTGGCATTCAGCACGCCGGCAGCGCAGAATCCGCTCGGGCATGCCAACCCGCCGGTCGCGCCGCAAACGCTGCAGACGCCGCTGCACGATCCGGCCTGGAACGTCGAATTCGGCCAGAAAGTGCTGTGGATGGCGCATCACGACCAGCAGCAGGCGCACTTGACGATCAACCCGCCGCATCTCGGCGCGATCGAAATCAGCATCAACCTGAACGCGGACCAGAGCGCCTCCGCCGCGTTTGTCGCTGCCGACGTCGAAGTGCGCCACGCGCTCGAGAGTTCGCTGCCGCGTTTGCGCGAGATGTTCGCTTCGGCGGGGATCGATCTCGCACAGGTCAGTGTCGGCAGCGAATCGTTCCGGCAAGCGTCCGAAGGACAGCAACAGGCGCCGCGCACACCCCGCGGGCGGGCTGATAAGGCTATACTAGGTGACGATTTAACTGGCGTCTCGTCCGCTGCCGGCTTGGCGGGACGTCTCGGTGACGGTCGGGTCGACACCTTCGCCTGAGCGTCGCCTGCCGGATACCCGCGCTGCCCGGCGCTCGTCGGGCAGTGTTCGTCACCCAGGAGAGACGTTGCTGAATGGCCAAGGAAGCAAAGCCCGCCGCGGATAACGCCGCCGCGCCACCGGCGAAGAAAAGCAAAAAGCTGCTGATCATCATCATCGCCGCCGTCTTGCTGCTGCTCGGCATCGGTGGCGGAGCGATGATCTTTCTGATGAAGGGGAACGCCGAGCACGCCGAAGAAGACGGTGAAGCGCCCGTGGAAAAGCCGAAACCGCCGAAGAAGAAGAAAGCCGAAAAGGAAGCGCCGCCGGTATACGTCGCCTTCGAGCCGTTCACCGTCAATCTGGTACCGGAAAGCGGTGATCAGTTCCTGCAGATCGTCGTTTCGGTCGAGGTCGATGACCTGCACACGGGCGATCAGCTCAAACAGTACATGCCGAAGCTGCGTAACGACCTGACGATGATCCTGTCGAGCAAGAAAGCTTCCGAACTGGTGAGCAAGGAAGGCAAGGAAAAGCTGGCCGATGAGATCCGCGACCAGATCAACGGCGTGCTCGATCCGGCCGGCAAAGGCAAAAAGCGCGAATATCCGATCAAGGAAGTGCTGTTCACCTCCTTCATCATTCAGTGAACGGCGATGAGTTCGGATTTTCTTTCGCAGGATGAAGTCGACGCCCTGCTCAAGGGGGTCACCGGCGAAGCGGAGGAAGTCGAACAGAGCGAGGATCTGGGTAAAAGCCCGCGACCGTACAATCTGGGGACCCAGGAACGGATCGTCCGCGGACGGATGCCGACGCTCGAGCTGGTCAATGAGCGTTTCGCCCGTTACCTGCGCATCGGCCTGTTCAACTACATGCACCGCAATGCCGAGATATCGGTCGGTGCGATCCGGGTGCAGAAATACAGCGAATTCACCCGCAACCTGGTGGTGCCGACCAACCTCAATCTGGTGCTGGCCAAACCCTTGCGCGGTACGGCGCTGTTCGTGCTCGACCCGAGCCTGGTCTTCCTGGTCGTCGACAACATGTTCGGCAGCGACGGACGCTTCCACACCCGCGTCGAAGGACGCGATTTCACCGCCACCGAACAACGGATCATCCGCGGCATTCTCAATGTCGTGTTCACCGAATACGCCCGTTCGTGGAAGCCGGTCTACGAACTGAATTTCGAGTACATCCGCTCGGAGATGAACTCGCAGTTCGCCAACATCGCTACCCCTTCCGAGATCGTCATTTCAACCACTTTCACCCTCGAATTCGGTGGCGCCAGCGCCGACATGCACATCTGCTTCCCCTATTCGATGATCGAACCGATCCGTGAACTGCTCTACAGTGCCATGCAGAGTGATCAACTCTCGACCGATCGCCGCTGGATCGTCATGTTGCGCCGGCAATTGAAAAGCGCCGAAGTCGAGATGACGGTTCGACTGGCGCAGACCACCGTCAGCCTGCGCCAGATTCTGGCGTTGCGGGTCGGGGATTTCATTCCGCTCGACATCCCGTCGACCGTCGTGGCGATGGTCGACGATGTGCCGGTGATGGAAGGCCGTTATGGCACGCAGGGCCGGCAATATGCCCTCAAGATCGAACGATTTCTGGCCGTCGACGATTCGGAAACGACTTTGGGAGAAAAAGTGAATGGCTGACAGCGACGAGTCGGAAATGCTGCCGATGGAAGACAGCGGCGCGGTCGACGACGATTGGGCCGCCGCGATGGCCGAGCAGGCGCTGGCTGAGGCGTCTCCCGCCGCTCAGGCGCACGCAGCGAACATCTTCCCGAGTTTCGACGAGACGCCGACCGCGCATGCGCAGACGCAGGATCTGGACATGATCCTGGACATTCCGGTGCAGATTTCGGTCGAACTCGGTCGCTCGCGCATCACCATCCGCAATCTGCTGCAACTCGCGCATGGCTCGATCGTCGAACTCGACGCCTTGGCCGGCGAACCGCTGAATGTCTTCGTCAACGGCACCCTGATCGCCCAGGGAGAGGTGGTGGTGGTGAATGACAAATTCGGCATCCGTCTCACCGACATCATCACCCCCTCCGAACGCGCGCGCCGGCTGGGCCATTGAGCAGCGAAGCGGATCTGCGATGAACCGTCTGCGCCAGGCCCTCGTCCGTCTCGCACCGGCGCTGTATCTCGATGCTGCCGGCGCTCAGACGAGTGCTGGCGAATCAGCGGGATTATCCTTCGCGGCGATGCTGCAAACCCTGCTCAGTCTGGCACTGGTCATCGGCCTGATCTTCGCCGCGGCCTATTTTCTGCGCCGCATCAATGGCGGCCGCGGATTCGGCGGCAACGGGCCGCTGCGCGTCGTCGGCGGACTGCTGCTCGGCCCGCGCGAACGTATCGTCGTGCTCGAAATCGGCGAGCACTGGCTGGTGGTCGGCCTGACACCGGGGCGCATGCAGACGTTGCATACACTGCCGAAGGGGACGCTGCACGACAGTCAGGTGGGCGACAAACAATTCGTGCAATGGCTGAAACAGATAGGCGAACGCAACAATGAAGGCCATTAGACTGCGCCGGGTCACGCTCGCCGCCTGGCTGTTCCTGCTTACCCCGGCCATTGTCTGGGCACAGGCCAGCGGCAGCCTGCCGATGGTCACCAGCACACCCGGCGCCGGCGGCAGCACGAATTACACCTTGTCGATCCAGACGCTGCTGACGCTCACCGCGCTGACCTTCATTCCGGCGGCGCTGCTGATGATGAGCAGCTTCACCCGCATCATCATCGTCCTCTCGCTGCTCCGGCACGCGCTCGGCACGCAGACGGCGCCACCGAATCAGGTGCTGGTCGGCCTGTCACTGTTCCTCACTTTTTTCGTCATGTCGCCGGTCCTCGATAACGTTTACAACGAGGCCTACCTGCCATTGTCGGAAAACAGGATCACCTATGTGCAGGCCTTTGAACGCGGCGCGGTGCCGTTGCGCCAGTTCATGCTCAAGCAGACGCGTGAAGCCGACATCGCGCTGTTCGCCAAACTGGCCAACGCGCCGAAATTCCAGTCCGCCGACGACATTCCGTTGCGCCTGCTGATCCCGGCCTTCGTCAGCAGCGAACTGAAGACGGCGTTCCAGATCGGCTTCATCATTTTCATCCCCTTCCTGATCGTCGACATGGTCGTCGCCAGCGTGCTGATGTCGATGGGCATGATGATGATGTCGCCGGTGATGGTTTCGCTACCGTTCAAGCTGATGCTCTTCGTCCTGGTCGACGGCTGGCATCTGCTGCTCGGCTCGCTGGTCGAGAGCTTCGCCAAATGACGCCGGAAGTGGTCATGGACATCGGTCGCCAGGCCGTCGAAATGACGCTGCTGCTCTCGGCGCCCTTGCTGCTCGCGGCGCTGGTCATCGGCCTGATCGTCAGCGTCTTCCAGGCGGCGACGCAGATCAACGAACAGACCCTGTCGTTCATTCCCAAACTGGTCGGCATGTTGCTGGTCATGCTGCTCGCCGGCCCGTGGATGCTGCAACTGATGGTCGACTACATCCGC
>CAYRXO010000011.1:0-31536 GCA_964428215.1 uncultured Candidatus Accumulibacter sp.
CAATCTCGTTGCCCTTGCCCCGCGTGCCTTCCTGGCCCAGGCATAGCCCGCTGGCGGTAGCAAACGCACTGACCATATGGAGCGCCGTGTTCTCACCCTCGCGCGAACCACACACTGTTTTGCCGTCGAGCGCAATGACGCCTTCGACGACACCGGCCAGTCCGCCAATCCAGGTACGAAAGCAACGCTCGAAAACGGTCGCCTCCAGCACCCGGAATACACGGCCTAATAATGGGTGTCTATCTGTCGAACCGTGTCATCACGTCATAGTCGAGCCTCTGAAAACCCTGTTCCAGCCCCAGATTTGGCATAGATTGCGTCATATCGGCATGGCTGCATGCAAGAGTTGGAATGTGCTGTTGGTACGCTGGCCTGTCCCTGTCTGTTCAACATACGGGCAACAAGCGGTATCCTGCGTGCGGTACCATCGTCTCCTGCCGCCGCCTGATCGACGCTTCTGCGAGCGTTGTCTCGATCGAACCGAAACGGTGACTTTCCAGCCGACCGATTTAGCGTATCTTGCTGATTCCATCCTGCCGCGCTCTACAGCTACATTCGCTCCGTACCCAATGATGACCCCTCACGTTCACCGCGAAGCCTTGCACCTCGAGGTGCATGCCCGTCCATATGATCGCCTCCGTACGCCTTTGATCCTGACCCGCATCGGATTGCTCGAAGCCGATGCCGCGCGGTCCCGCGAGCACCTCGAAGCGCTGCTCCGCGATCGCCGGCTGCCGGTGCCGCCCGCCGGGGTCAATCACCTGAGCCTCGATCTCGGCGAAATAAAGCTGCGCTGGGAACAGCACACCGAGTTCCACTCCTGGACTTTCTGGCGTCAGCTGCCCGCAGGCGCATCCGATTTCTCGCAGACCGCCCTGGCTGATCTGGCACCGCACTGGGTTGCCGGCCTGCCGGGCAAGTGGCTGATCGGCCTGCATGTGCTGATCCTGCCGCGGCAGGATGTGGAAAACGACGAGCTGCCGATGATCGTGCGCTGCAATCTCGAGGAAGACAGTCTGGTCGGCTGTGCGGCAATCGACGCCGCCGCCAGAATCTACGCCGATTTCCGCCTGCGCGAAGACGGTTTCGTCCGTTTCATGGTCATCGCCGACGAAATGTCGTCACGCCGCCTGGGACGGCTCGTGCAGCGGCTGGTCGAAGTGGAGACCTACCGGCTAATGGCCCTGCTCGGTCTGCCTGTGGCGCGTGAGGTGAGTGTGGCGCTGGCGAGCGCTGAGCGCGACTTGGCCGCACTCGCGGCGAGCGTCGATAGCGCCGCTGCCCAGGATGAACCGGAGCTCCTGCACCAGCTGACGCAACTCGCTGCCAAAGTCGAAAGATTGTACGCGCACACGCATGCGCGTTTTTCCGCCAGCGCCGCCTATTTCGAGCTCCTGCAACGACGCATCGACGATCTGCGCGAAGTGCGCAACGCTAACTTGCAAACCATGCGTGAGTTCATCGATCGCCGCGTGTTGCCCGCGCTGCAGACCTGCGCCTGGGCAGCGCGTCGCCAGCAGGCCCTTTCGGAACGCCTCTCCCGCGTTTCCAACCTGCTGCGGACGCGCGTCGATATCGAACAGCAGCAGAGCAGCGCCGCCCTGCTCGACGCGATGAACCGCCGGCAAAAAGCGCAGCTTCTGCTACAGAGCGCAGTCGAAGGGCTGTCGGTCGCTGCGGTTACCTACTACGGGTCCGGTCTCGTCGGCTACCTCGCCAAGGGCGCGTCAGCCGCCGGCCTGGGGATGGTCGCGCCGGAAATCGCTGTGGCGATGAGTATTCCTGTGATTGCCGTCACGGTATGGCTCGGCATTCGCCGCTTGCATCACCGCGTGCAGACCGTGGTCGACTGACCGGCAAGCCGCGTGCCGAGGCTACCGATCCGGGCCGCTCGATGTTTCGGCGGCTTTGCCGGCGGACGTACGATTGCTGCCGGCGACCATTTTGAATTCATAGAGCCGGCATTCGAGGGCGCCGTTGTACAGCGGCGTGCGTTTGCTCGGCGTCAGCCGGACGAGTTTCGGCAAGCGCTGATCGGCACTGATCAGATAGCAGCGCCAGCCGGCGAACTGCCGTTTCAGCGCGCTGCCGAGCAAGGGATAAAACGCCGCCAGCGAATCGCTGTCCGAAACGCGCTCGCCATACGGCGGATTGGCCACCAGCACGCCGGCGGGCGCCGGTGCGGCGCGCTGCAGCAGGTCGGCGGTCGACAATGTCACTGCCGGCAGAAAGCCGGCACGATCGAGGTTGGCCAGCGTGGCGCGCACGGCGACCGGCGACAGGTCGCTGCCGAAGATCGGCAGGGGACGCGCCGGCTGTTCGGCGGCCTGCGCGTCGGCGAGCAGTCTCTGCCACGCGGACGACTGAAAATTGCGCAACTGCTGAAAGGCGAAACTCCGCCGTGCTCCCGGTGCGATATCGAGAGCGATCATCACCGCCTCGCTGAGGAAGGTGCCGCTGCCGCACATCGGGTCGAGCAAGGGCTCACCGGGCTGCCAGCCGCTCAGACGCAGGATGCCGGCGGCCAGGTTTTCCTTGAGTGGCGCTTCGACGCTTTTTTGTCGATAGCCACGTTGATAGAGGGGCGCGCCGCTGGTGTCGAGGTAGAGCATGCACGCATCGGCGCTGAGAAAGCCCTGCACGCGCACGTCGGGTTGCCGCGTATCGACGTTCGGCCTTCGGCCGCATTCCCGGCGGAAACGGTCGCAAATCGCGTCCTTGATGCGCAAAGTGACGAACTCCAGACTTTTCAGTGGACTTTTCACCGCGTTGACGTCGACTCGAATGCTCTGCTCGGCGACGAACCACTGTGGCCACGCCGTTTCGAGTGTCAGACGATAGATGTCGTCCTCGCGCGTGTAGCGGCCGTGCGCGACCCGCCACAGTACGCGCGTGGCGATGCGCGAGATCAGATTCACCCGGTAACAGAGCGGCCAATCGCCGGTGAAATGCACGCCGCCGAAAACCGCTTGTGGTTGACTGGCGCTGGCGACGCGCAGCTCGTCGACGAGCAAGGCTTCGAGGCCGCGAGGGCAACTGGCAAAGAAGGATTCCACCACCGACTCCCGGAAGAACTAGAACGACTAGGGAAGCGCTGATTAAATCGTGTTACAAAATTTCGACATCAGTACAACCAATGGGTTAGGCTGCCATCTTGGGGCGAAAATCGATTTAATCAGTGCTTCCCTAGAACGGTTTGAACACCGCCAGATAAATGACCGCCAGCAAAACCAGCACTGGCATTTCGTTGAACCAGCGGAACCAGACATCGCTGCGTCGATTGCGACCGACGATGAAAGCGCGCAACAGCCGCCCGCAGAAATAGTGGTAGATCAGCAGCAGGACGACCAGCGTCGTCTTGAGATGCAACCAGCCGCCGGCGAAACCGTAACCGAACCACAACCACAAGCCGAAAACAACCGCCAGCCCTCCGAGCGGGGTCATGAAGCGGTACAGCTTGCCGGCCATCATCAGCAGGCGCTCGCGCTCGGCGACGCTATCGGCTGGCACCATCGCCAGATTGACGAAAATACGCGGCAGGTAGAACAGGCCGGCGAACCAGCTGACGACCATCCAAATATGCAATACCTTGACGGTCAACATGTGGTCATTCTCTCCTGCCACGCGGCGTCGAGTCCGTCGCGAACCTGCGGATAGCGTAAGCGGGTGCGCAATTCGTTTTTGCAACGCCGGTTGCTCAAACGGCGCGATTCGCTCATGAAAGACCATTGGCGTGGTGAAATGTGCGCCTGCACTTCCGGTCGAGTCAGACGTGGCGGACGCGGCAAACCGAAACGGTCGGCGACGAGATCGAAATAGTCGCCCATTGCCAATTCCGAATCGTCGCAGGCGTTGTACGTCCGATTTGCGCGACCGTGCCGCAAGGCGGCCAGAGTCAGTCTGGCCAGATCGTCGGCATGGATATGGTTGGTATACGCGTCCTCATCGGCGTGCAGCACCGGCAGACCTTGGCGCAAGCGCTCGAGCGGCAGCCGATCGGCAGCGTAAATCCCCGGTGCGCGCAGGATGCTGACCACCACCCCGCGTTGTCCGAAGGCGCGCAACTGGCGTTCGGCATCGACGCGCCGGCGCGCACGTGCGCTGCTCGGCCGCGCCTGCCGCGTTTCGTCGATGCGTTCGCCGCGGCAATCGCCATAGACGCCGCTGGTACTGATATAGACGATGCGCTGCGGCAAAGTCAGCTGTCTGGCCAGTGCGGCGAGCAATTGCCGGGTGCGCAGGTCGCAGTGTTCACTGCGCCGATTTTTTCCTTCGGCTGGAGGTGCCAGATGGACGACCAGTTGCGCCAGTCCGACGATCCGGCGCAGGCTGGCCGGCCGGTCGAGATCGGCGACGATCGGAATGGCGCCTTTCCCGCGCCAAAAGGAAGCCTGATCGTGGTCGCGCAGCAAAGCGAATACACGGTAACTACGGCCGAGAAGAGGCAGTAGCCGCCGCGCGATATCACCACAACCAACGATCAACAGATTTTGCACGCCGCGATTCTACCGGAATCGGCTGTATTCCATGGTCGATAAAGTCGGAGTCTTACGTTTTATGGTTGAGGAAGTCATCGGCCGCCAGAGCGTGCGGCGTGAGTTCAGTACCAGCGGGTTATGATGCAGCCGCTTTCTCGCGCCGGTTGCCGGGATAACCGTGGCTTACCTTCTTTGGCTGCCGGTTGGCGACCGCGCTTGATGCTAGTCAAGGCGCTTGCCGAAGAGATGTTTTGTAATCGACTTTTCATTGACGAGGCGTAGCGATGTTCCGTATTTCCCAGTACATGCAGGAACTGGTCGAGCCGCAGCCGACCGGTCCGCGGCGCAATCCGCCGGCGCCGGTGGTGATCTGGAACCTGATCCGTCGCTGCAATCTCACCTGCCGGCATTGCTATTCGATTTCCGCCGACAAGGATTTCGCCGGTGAATTGAGCACCGACGAAATCTTCGCGGTGATGGACGATCTGAAGCGTTTTCGCGTGCCGGTCTTGATTCTTTCCGGCGGCGAGCCGCTGCTGCACAAGGATATTTTTGCCATCGCCCGACGCGCGAAAGCGCTCGGTTTCTACGTTGGGTTGTCGTCGAACGGAACCTTGATCGACGAGTCGCGTATCGAGGAGATCGCCGCGTGCAATTTCAACTACGTCGGTGTGTCGCTCGATGGCATCGGCGAGACGCATGATCGTTTCCGTCGCCAGAGCGGCGCTTTCGACGCTTCGCTGCACGGCGTCCGTCTTTGTCGCGACCGCGGCCTGAAGATCGGTGTGCGCTTCACGATGACCGAAGGCAACGCCGACGACCTGCCGCGCCTGCTCGCGCTGGTCGAGGAAGAGGGCATCGACCGTTTCTATTTCTCGCATCTCAACTATGCCGGGCGCGGTAACCGCAACCGACAGGAGGATGCCCGGCACCGCCTGACCCGCTGGGCGATGGATCTGCTCTTCGAGACCTGCTGGAATTACCAGCAGCGTGGTTTGCACAAGGAATTCACCACCGGCAATAACGACGCCGACGGCGTTTATTTCCTGCATTGGGTACGGCGACGCTTTCCCGAGCACGCGGCGCGCATCGAGGCACGGCTCGTGCAGTGGGGCGGCAATTCGTCGGGGGTGAATGTGGCGAACATCGACAATCTCGGCAACGTCCATCCCGACACCATGTGGTGGCACTACACGCTCGGCAACGTCAGGCAGCGGCCGTTCTCGGCGATCTGGCCGGATGTCAGCGACCCGCTGATGGCCGGTCTGAAGCAGCATCCGCGGCGCGTCGGAGGACGCTGTGGCGAGTGCAGGCATTTTGCGATCTGCAACGGCAACACGCGCGTGCGTGCGCAGCAACTGACCGGCGACGCCTGGGCCGAGGACCCGGGCTGCTATCTCGACGACGAGGAGATCGGCATCACGCCGGGGCGGCAAAGATTGACCGTTACGCCGTATATTCCTGTGCGGAGAGCGGGATGAGAGGACATTGGTTGCGTTTGTTCGCCGCATTGCTGTGCTTGCCGGCGGCTTTGTCGTTCGCCGAACCGGCGGCGGTCGAGACCATTTATCGCACGCATTGCGCGCAATGCCATGGTGAAAACCGGCTCGGCGGCATCGGTCCGGCCTTGCTGCCGGAGAGTCTCGAACGCTTGCGGCAGCCGGAAGCGCTGAAGGTGATCCGCGAGGGGCGCGTCGCGACGCAGATGCCGGCTTTCGGCGAGCAGCTGAGCGAGGACGAAGCGCGGCAACTGGCAGCGTGGATTTACCGCCTGGTGACACCGTCGCCACGCTGGGATGCGGCGGCGATCCGCCAGTCGCAGGTGGTGCACGCCGAGACACTCGCTCTGCCGGCGCAGCCGGGGGCAGGGCTGCAGGGCGCCGACCCCTTGAATCTGTTCGTCGTCGTCGAGACTGGCGATCACCATGTATCGATCATCGATGGTGACAAACTCGAGCGCTTGTTCCGCTTCCCGAGCCGTTATGCCTTGCACGGCGGGCCGAAGTTTTCGCCGGATGGACGTTTTGTCTATTTCGCTTCGCGCGACGGCTGGATCAGCAAATTCGATCTCTATCATCTGGTCGTCGTCGCCGAAATCCGCGCCGGGCTGAATACGCGCAACGCCGCTGTTTCCAGCGACGGCAAATGGCTGCTGGTCGCCAACTATCTGCCGCACAATCTGGTCGTTCTCGATGCCGCCGACCTGTCGCTGGTCAAGATCATCCCGGCGCGCAACGCGGCTGGCGACCAGACGTCGCGCGTTTCGGCGGTCTACGATGCGGCGCCGCGCAAGAGTTTCATCGCCGCGTTCAAGGATATGCCCGAGGCCTGGGAGATCAGTTACGACCCGCAGGCGGAGCCCTTTGCCGACGGGCTGGTGCATGACTACCCGGCGCGCGAAGGACACTTTCAACCGGCGATGCTGCGCCCGCGGCGTATCTTGCTCGACGACATCGTCGATGATTTCTTCTTTACACAGCGCTACGACGTGCTGCTGGGCGCCTCGCGCACCGCCGGCCGCGGACAGGTGATCCAGCTCGACGTCCGTCGGCGGATAGCCGATCTGGCTCTGCCCGGGATGCCGCATCTCGGTTCGGGTATCACCTGGTCGTGGCAGGCACCGGATGGTAAGCAACGGACGGTGATGGCCTCGCCGAATCTGAACGAAGGGCTGATCACGGTCATCGACCTGGCGACTTACCAGACCGTCAAGCAGATCCCGACCCGCGGTCCGGGATTTTTCCTGCGCAGTCACCAGAACAGCCGTTATGCCTTCACCGATTCGATGATGAGCAAGGAAAACAAACACCTGCTGCAGGTGATCGACAAGCGGACGCTGGCGGTGGTCAAGGAAATCGCCGCCAAGCCGGGACAGACGCTAGCGCACGTCGAATTCACCCGCGACGGACGTTACGCGCTGGCCAGTCTGTGGGAGATGGACGGCGCGCTAGTCGTGATCGACAGTACAACGCTGCAGGAAGTCAAACGGCTGCCGGCCAAGAAACCGGTCGGCAAATACAATGTCTGGAATAAAATAACGCGCTCCGAAGGCACCAGCCACTGACGGACCGGGCGGCGGCTGAGCGACATTCAGTTGAGCAGCTCCACCGCGTTTCCCTGACCGGTCTTATCGACCAACGGCAGGGGAGAAGGTGCTGCTTGGTGACTTGCCCGTTAAACCAGCGAAATTGCCGAACATGAATTTAGCGAGACCTGCCGTTCTGCCTCATCTGATCGTTTTCCTACTCTGCCTGTGGTCCACCGTCACGCTGGCGGTGCCCAAGGCCGCCGATCAGGAGGAAGACGAAGTCACTTTCAGCGAGGCGGGCGCGCCGCCCAGACGGACGACGCAGCCGTATCGCTCGCCCGCCGCGGGTGTTGCCACGCCGTCGGTCCGGCCGGCAAAGTCAGTACATAAACCGGTAATAAGCCATGCCCGGCTGGAAAGGGACAAGCGCCACGGCAAGCGTCTGCTCGTCGCCAGCAAGCACCGTCAGCTCGGCAAGGCGAGCGGCAGAATGGTCAAACGGGCCGGCAATGCGCCGAAGTTCAAATCGGCGCGCGTCGTTGGCAAGCCGGTACGGACCCATGCCAGGATGGCCCGCTTCGACCAGAAAAGGCCGCATGGCGCTCGCGTCGTCGCCACGGGAGGAAGCAGGACCTATCGCTCAGCGAAAGTTGCTTACCGTGGGGTCAAGCATGCACCGGCCAAGCCTCGTCGACTGGAACCACGGCGGACGAAAGTGGTTGCTCGGCCGGCGGCCAGAATGGTCAAGAGACACTCCGGACGCGCGCCAGTGCGACGCTAACGGACATGGTCTTATTTCACGCCCGATCTCTTTCCACAGGGGTAGGGGAGATGAGTGAGTCGCGAGGCGGCTTTCACATAAACTCTGAACAGACTGCCGGTAGGTGTTGGTGCAAGGCCTACCGGGAGCAACGATAATCCCAGCATGCCTGTTATTCCAGTCATCCTTTCCCCGGAGCAAGCGATGCGCAAGTGGCCCGCTGTCTTGTCTGCCGGCATTCTGTTGCTGCCGGACATCTCCTTGGCGCAGATGCCGCAAATCGAATTGAGTGTCGGCCTGTACCGTATCGAAGCCGAAGTGGCCAGCGTCGATGCCGATCGTCAGCTGGGTCTGATGCATCGGCGCAGCATGGCGCAAAATCACGGCATGTTGTTCGTCTATGACCAGTCGGCACGCCATTGCATGTGGATGCGTAACACCTTGCTGCCCTTGTCGGTGGCCTTTCTCGATGCACAGGGTCGGATTCTGAATATCGAAGAGATGCAGCCGCAGAGCGACAACAACCATTGCGCTGCCAGGGACGCGCAGTACGCGCTGGAAATGAACCGCGGCTGGTTTGCCAGCAAAGGCATCAAACCGGGAACTCGCATTGCCGGCATCGACAAACTCTCTCGACGACCTTAGGCACGGCTCGGGCAACGGGCGCTCGGTTGGCAAAGGGGCGTGGGGCGATCGCTTGTTGCGTAGCGCGGGCGATGACGGCTGGCGTGACTGGTTGCGCCACCGGGGTTCATTGACCGCCCGTCTGCAGCAGTTGGGACCTTTCGCCGTGCGCGTGCTGCGTCAGGAGCTGGCACCGCCGACACGTGACGAAGCGCTGCTGCTCGGTCTCCCTCCCGGACAGCGCGTCTGGGTGCGGGAAGTGGCGCTGTACTGCGCGGATCGACGGGTGGTTTTCGCGCATACCGTCCTGCCGTACCGGCCGCGCGGCCGGCTGACCGGCTGGCTGGCACGCCTCGGCAACCGCTCGCTGGGTGCAATGCTCTTTGCACACGCCGGTTTCAGACGCGGAACGATGCATTTCAAACGTCTCGATGCCCGGCACGCCTTGTTTTCGCCTGCTTTGCGGGCACTGGCCGCGGAGGCCGATGCGGCAAAACATTTGTGGGCACGCCGCTCGCAATTTTTCTTCGCTGTGCAAACCGTGCTGGTCACCGAAATCTTTGCTCCGCCGTTGCTCAACCGACGCCCGGCGGATGAATTCCACCGGCGATTGCCGTCGGATGCCTGAGTGCGCGGATTTTTTTACTTTGCTGGCTGTCCTATCATGCGGCAGCAAAACTTTTTCAACCTGAGTGAGGAGCACCGTCATGGCAAGCAATCCGGTCGTCTGGTTTGAAATCTATGTGCAGGACATGCCGCGCGCCAAGCACTTCTACGAAGCGGTGCTTGATATCAAAATGGAAGCGATGCCGGCACCGACGGCAGAAATGGACATGGAAATGTGGGCTTTCCCCTCCGACAAGGCCGCGGCGCAAACGTCCTATGGTGCTTGTGGCATGCTGGTCAGGATGGCCGGTTTTCCTGCCGGCGGAGGCGGTGCCTTGGTCTATTTCGGCTGCCAGGACTGCGCGACGGAGATTTCGCGCGTCGCTCCCAATGGCGGTACGGTGATCAAGGAAAAAATGCCCATCGGGGAACACGGGTTCATCGCGCTGGCGCGTGACCCGGAGGGAAACATGATCGGTTTCCACTCCATGTAGGTCACTGCGCTCGTTTCCGGGCCATTGTTTCGTTGCCGGCCAGCGGTCAGAATTTGAGTGTCAAACCGGCGTAAAGGTTACGTCCCATGCCTGGCAGCGGTATGCCGTAGGGAGCGCCGCTGCCATTCAGGGACATGGTGGCGCCCTGACCGATGTACGCCCCGCCGAGAGGTTGGGCGTATTGCTTGTTGGTGGCATTTTCGACACCGAGGTCGAAGCGATAGTTTTTGCTGTCGTAGCTGCTGCGCAGGTTCAACAGGCTGTAGCCGCTGGTTTGCATTTCGTTGCGCACCTGCGAGACATGGCTTTTGGCGGCGACGAGCAGCAGTTCGACCGTGTTGCTCCAGTTTGCCAGGCGATGTTCGACGGCCAGTCGTGCATTGAGCGGCATGATGTTGTAAAGCCGATCGCCGCTGCCCGTTGTTTTGCCATTTACGTAAGCGAGCACGCCCTTACCGGTGAAACGGCCGATGCCGCCCACATTGCCGAGCGGCGCAACCGCGGACACGTCGACACCGTACAGATGCGCGTCGGCGTTAACCAGTTTCAGATAATTGAATTTATCGTCGAGGCAGGTCGTCAGGCAGCGGGCGTCGATGTAGTTGTCGACCCGGCTGTAATACGGTGTCAGTCTAATATGCCACGGTTGCGCTGCGCTGTTTTGCTCTGGGTTTTCCGCATGTAAATCGGCGGTGAAGCTCAAAGTATGTGCCACTTCCGGCTTGAGATCGATATCGCCGACGTAGCCGTTGCCGTCGTTGAGCCAGTTGTTCATGGTCATTGCCATACCGTTGGTCGACCAAGTGTAACGTTCGTACAGACTGGGGGAACGGGTTTTGCGCGCATAGCCGGCTTCGTATGTCTGGTTGGCGTTCGGTGAATAGCGGGCGAGAACCGTCAGATCGACGTTGTAATCCGTTTTTGAACGTTGGCTGCTATTGAAGCGGGCGGCGTCGTTGCCGTACATCATGGGCATGGTGTTGTACCCCTGCACATTGCCGGCTGCCATCTTGACACTGCCAACCCGCAGGCCAAGCAAAGTCAGCCACGGTGCAGACGGCCGTTGCTCCCATTCGGCGTATATGTCGAAACGGTCGCGCTGACCGTCGTTGATATTCTGGAATGAGTTCGGCGACATCATCATCGAATTGGCCACCGGCGACCACCCGTCGTCCAGGCGATAACGTTGATATTCGCCGCCGACGCGCAGCGTGTCCTGCTTGCTCGGCTGAAGATCGGCATCGAAGCGCACACCGGTGTTGCGCGACTTGGTCGCCATCGGCATGCCGGCGACGTTATGCGCGGTACCGTACCAGTACAGCTTGTCCTCCGCAAAATCCATGTCGTGTCGCGTTTGCTCGTTATACAGGCGAGCTTGCAGATTGCCCCAGTCGAACGCGCGTTGATAGCCCAGATTGACCTGCGTGCTGCGGTTGCCGGTCATGTCCATGTGCTGGTTGGGAAAGCCCTGGTAGGGAATGCGTTGCCAGCCCAGCTTGAAGTCGAACCGTTGATCGTTGTCGCGCATGGCAAGCGTCAGGGAATGGTTTTCCGTCTTGTAGGCGGACGAGCCGACTTCATCGCCAGCGATCCAATGCGTGCCGCTGCGGGTCCAGGTGGCGTTGCTGCCAGGTTTGAAATCGCCGGCCGCATGATAATTGCCGGCTTCGGCAGTCGAACCCTGATAGGCGATACTCAACGTTTCACTGGCCAGTGTTGCGGAAAGGTTACCGCCATGGGCGTGGCCGTTGGAGCGGTAGAAGGCGCCGACTTCGCCGCTGCTCAGGATGCCTTGTCCCACGCTGGCGAAGCGGGGCGCGCGTGAAGTGACGATGATCGTGCCACCGATGCTGTCGCCGCCGACGCTGACAGGGGTGATGCCGGCATAGACGCGGGCGCTATCGACATTGGTTGGGTCGATATACGACAAAGGCGGGTTCATGTGGTTGCCGCAAGCCGAGATCAGTGGCATGCCATCGACCTCGATGCGGTTGCGGTCATCCGCCAAGCCGCGTAGCACGGGCAAGCTGGAAACGCCGCCGGTCGCCGACAGGGCAACGCCGGGCAGTTCCCGCAGCAGTTGTGCCGTGTCACTGAGCGAGGCGCGTCGTGCGGCGACCTCGTTCTGCCCCAGCTTGTCGCTGGTCGCGGTGGCGGGCGGCTGAATCTTGCGCGCGCTAACGACGACATCGGCTAATTCCTCAGTCGCATCGGTGGCGAAACTTTCCTGCCAGGGAGATAGTTGAAACGCGGCGGCCAAAGCAAGCAGCATGGCCTTGCGGCGAAACATGGGTGCACACATCGAAGACTCCCGGGTCGTTTGAGTGCGCGCATTTTCTTCTGCAAGCGTCGCGTCGGGAATGTGACATATTGCCGCATTGCGCTGCTTCGCCTGACCGCAATCAACTATTGATTTGTCACCTCTTGCGGGTTTCTAGGCACACGCCTCTGCCGGCATCGGCGATGGCTGGAGCGAACTCGACGACGACCCGGGAGGATGGACATCCAGTCGTAATTGACCGTCGTGGTGAGTGGCGCGTAAAGCGAAATTGAAGCGGTCTGCTTGAGCGCACAGATCCAGGTCGGCCAGCGGCAGATTAACATTCGTCCCCGCCTGGAAGCGCCGGCCAAAATCGGAGTGGCGTACCCGATCGGCAAAAATCTGCGAATCGGGTTCTTCGCCGTTGAGCAGTGCTTCCAGGTAGTCGGCACAGGCGATGTCTTCATCGCCATCGCGATCGACCCATTCACCGGTGATGACGAAACAGACCTCCTGTGGTGCCAGTTCGAGCAGAGCCTGTGCCGTCGCCCGCCCGAGTACCAGGCTGCCAGCGAAGAGGGTGCGTGCCTTGCGAAAACGGTTGAGACCACAGACGCCGGCGGCGGTGGTCTGGATGACCGGCCGACCACTGAAATCGCTGCCCAGCAGCGCGCACGGCGAGTTACCGAAATCGAAGCCGGGAATCGGATCGCCGCCGCCAATGGCGCCGGTAGTGACCGCGTCCGGCAAATGACGCAGCAGGCGGAAAGCTCCGGCAATGGTGTCCACCGGATAGATCGTCGATGCACCGGCGGCGAAAGCATAGGCAGCAGTAGTGAAGGAACGCAGGACGTCAATGACGACGACTGCATCCTCCGGGTCGTGCTCGGCGTCGAGGCGATTCAGGAATAGGCGACGGGTGCGCATGTAGCAAACGACTCCTTGTTTGAAATTTGAAGCGATACGCCAGCGGGCGGAAACGGGCCGCAGAACCTGCACGAAAAACCGTTGTGCCAGGAGGCGGCTTTTGTCGAGATTGTGTTTTTCCGGCAGGGAGTTAACCGTTCTGGACGTCTGAAGTCAAGCTGAAATGCTGCCAGGTTAGAATTTTTGCCAGCAGCGCGGCGTGCGATTTGTCGCCTTCCGTGACACTTGTCGCTTGCGGTCATATTCCAGTGGCTTCGTTGACGCGTTCGGCTGTCGTCACAATTCCAGGGCAAGTCGGCGTCCACGTCCGATGTGTCATTGATCGCCGTAAAGGAGAAAAATTGAAAGAGTAATAACGCTCTTCTCCAGTTACCTGGCCACGCTACAATCAGCCGTTTCTGGCTGCTGACCCCTGTGGTCGATGATGCTTTTATTGGATACCTTGGCCATTACGGCGAAACGATGACGCATTTGAGCTTGAAACTTCTTTTTCTGGTCGCGCTGGGTTGCCCGTTTTTCGTGCTGGCGGAGACGACGCTATCGACGGACGTGCCGAGTGCCGACCGACAACGCGAGCTGTTGCATCTCGTGCGGCAGGATTGCGGCTCCTGTCATGGGCTGACTCTGCAAGGCGGGCTGGGGCCTTCCTTGCGACCCGAGTCGCTGCAGGACAAGCCGCTCGAGTCTTTGGTGGCGACGATCTATCGCGGTCGACCGGGAACGCCAATGCCGCCCTGGGAGCGGTTTATCAACGAGCAGGAAGCGCGCTGGCTGGTCGAGCAATTGCTCGCCGGACGGATCGAAGCGCGCTGAGACGACGGTTTTAAAGTGGTAACGAAACTACTGCCGGGTGAGCAACTGATGCAGTGCCATGATCATCCCCGCCGTCGCACCCCAGATGTAATGGTTGTGGTAGGGGATGGCGTGATAGTGGCGTAGCTGGCCACGGTAATGGATCGAATGGCGTCTGTGATTGGCCGCTTCGAGCAGAAAGGAAAAAGGTACTTCGAAAACTTCTGCCACTTCGAAGGCATCCGGCGACAAGTCGAAAGGCGGTGTCACCAGACCGACGACGGGGGTGATCCGGAAACCGGTGCCGGTGCAGTATTCGGGCAGGTAACCGATCAGCTTGATATGCCGGGCAGCAAGACCGATCTCCTCGGCGGCTTCGCGCAGGGCGGTCGCTGACGGGGAGGCGTCTTCTTCTTCACAACGGCCACCGGGAAAGCTGATCTGCCCGGGATGGTCCTTCAGATGCGCGGTCCGCTGGGTGAGCAGAACGGTCGGTTCCGGCTGCCGGTCGACGATCGGGAAAAGAACTGCCGCTTCCGTCAGCGGTTCATCGCCGACGCCGTCTTCGAGCACGTGTGCATGAAGCGCGGGCGCCGGCAAGAGGACTTGCTTGAGACGTGCCAGTATGTGGCCGGCAGTTTGAGCCGGCGGTTCAATGCACGGAAGATCAGTGGCTGTAGGCACGCTCTTCTTGAATCTCCGCATGCACGGCGGTCAGCGCATCGTAGAGAGTTTCCTCCGTCAGGCTGTTGATCGCCGTGACCACCATGTCCGCCGACTCCAGTGCGCCGTGTGGCAATTGCCGACTATCCAGAGAGGCGATAAAAGCGGCGCTGGCGCCGACAACCTGGAGCAGTTTTTGTCGCTCGCCCATCAGAATTTCAAGCTCGCGACCCAACATCGAGTTTTGTTCGTTATGATGCCGCATTTCATACCTTTCCTAAAAGCGCTGCTTGAGAGTCATTGACTGACCGTCGCGCTGCATTTCCATACGGTTCAAGAAACTCATGCCCAACAGGCTGATCGGCAGGTCCTGGTGATGAACCACCGCGTCGACCCCGTTGACCACCAACTCGCCAACCCGGACGGTCTCCAGTCTCACTTTCGAGACGGCTGCCTGTCCATTGGCGGTACTGACCATCACTGCCTGTCCCTTGCGAGGGTCAATACCGATCCGGCGTGCATCAGCGGCGCCCAATGAAATCAAGGTTGCTCCGGTATCGACCAGGAAACGGACACTGGTGCCGTTGATCGTTCCGGTAGTATAAAAATGACCATTGATGTCCGCGGTCAGTACTGCCGATGCTCCGGCAGGACTGGATGCTTGCGATTTGACGTTCTGGCCGACACGCAGGACTCGCTTTTTGCCGTCAACCTCGATGGTTGCCGTTTCGCTGTCTACTGCCAGGACCTTGACGCCTGCCTCGCTTTTTGCGCCGACCGCGACCGTCCTTACGTCGCCTCCATCGATGGTCAACAATGCCTTGCCGGGAAAAACGCCGGCCAGTCCGACTTCGACTGCTGAGCAGAGCGAACTGATGCCGAGCAGACACCATAGACTCGTTGCTTGCCGTTTCATGCCAGGCATGGTTTGCTTTCGATGGGGTGACGTCCAGGACGCATGGCTACTCTTGATCAGGTGGCTACAGTAAGTTAATTGAAATTAACGAACACAAGCATTTTGCCACATTCTGCTGACGACCCAGACGTGCTTCGTAAAGACGATCCTGAAAAGTGTGCGCCTCCGACTCTGGTTGAAAGCCTTGGCGAAGCACCTTTCAGGACTGAATACGGCGCAGATAGCTATAACTTGAGGGTTTTTGCGCAGCGCGTCGTCCCGGAAACGTCATCGAGACTGATTGGCTATCGTTTTCAGCGATATACCAGAACCGGGATCGTTGAATGGGTGAGCACTTTGTTGGTTTCACTGCCGAGCAGCAGGGCGCTGAAACCGCGCCGGCCGTGCGAGGCCATGAAAATCAGGTCGCAGTTGGCTTCCAGTGCCGCGTCGATAATCGCCTGATAGGGAATGTCGCTGGTGGTCGACAGCGAATTCACCTCGACTCCCGCTTCGCGGCCCAGGGAGCGGATGAACTCGAGCG
Organism: uncultured Candidatus Accumulibacter sp.; assembly: GCA_964428215.1. GTDB lineage: Bacteria > Pseudomonadota > Gammaproteobacteria > Burkholderiales > Rhodocyclaceae > Accumulibacter. The sequence goes on from CAYRXO010000011.1 coordinate 16,072, forward strand.
TCTGTTGTGCCTGCTGTTCCGAAAGTTCAGCGAATCTTTCCGGAGTCGTCGGATCGATCAGGGCGCCTTCACCGTAGTAGCTGACAGGATATTCCGGTTTGGCAAAAAAGGCGGTGACGCGTGCGCCCGCTTCTTTGGCGAAAGAGATTGCCCGACGCGCAGTTTCCTGGGAAAGTTCGGAGCCATCGGTTGGAACCAGAAGATGCTTGAACATGGCGTGTCCTCGATAAATAAATCGGCTACGGGCTAACTATAGGCAGGATTGCCTGCGACAATATTGACCGGCGTCAAACGCTTCCGGCTAATTTCCCGGCCAGTCTGGCCTGCTATTGCCGGGAATCTTGCGCCGAAATAAATGCGATCGTTCTTGCTTGATTTCCATCAAGCGGCTGATGGCACTCCGCCAGGATAATGGTATTCCCAACGGTTGGACCTGACTGTTATTGAAGCGGGCTGACCGATGAACAGCCGGTTCGTATTCCCGTCGTCCGGGCATTCCTGAGCATGAGCCAAAGGGAGACAAGTGGGTTGCTCGGCGACTTTCACATTAATTTGAGATGTTGATGAACAAAATTGCCAATTTACTGACCAGTGACCATCGTTCCTGCGACCAATTTCTCGCCACCTGCGAGAGTGCGGTCAGCCGTAAGGAGTGGGCTCTGGCGCGTTCAGCTTTCGCCGATTTTCAAGCGGCGATGCTGACGCATTTTGACTCGGAGGAATCGATCCTTTTTCCGCAGTTCGAACAACGGACCGGTATCTCGCGCGGGCCGACGCACGTCATGCGCAGCGAACATCTGCAGATGCGGCAATTGTTATTGTTGGCGGCGGTGGCGCTCGATGCCAATGATGTGGATGATTACTGCGGTCATACCGAAACTTTGCTGATCATGATGCAGCAACACAACGTCAAGGAAGAGAATGTGCTGTACCCGATGTGCGATCAGCAGCTGGCCGACTCGGCCGATCGACTGATCACCGAGCTGGCTGCCCAGCTTGGCAGGACGGCGAAAGTTTCGCCATGAGTTCCGCCCGGGCCGATTTCGTGGTCGATGCGCGCGGTCTGGAACCGCCGGAACCGATGGTGCAGACCCTGGAAGCGTTGGGCGGGCTGGCAGTCGGTCAGTCACTCATGGTCCTGCTGCCGCGCGAGCCTTACCCGCTTTACCGGACACTGCAAATCAACGGTTTCGTTTGGGACACCCGCTTTGCTGACGATGGCACGGTCGAAGTGCTGATCAAGCATTCGCTGGACTGATGCAGGCGCTGTTGTCGTTCGATCAGGCGCCACCGCTTGCGGCGCCGCTACGCTTTTTTATCAGCGCGCCGCTTTTCGCCATGCTCGCCGGCGTCTTGATTTTGTCGTTCGGTCCGGAGATTTTCCTTTCCAGATGGACTGCGCCGACGCTGGCGGTGACCCATTTGCTCACTCTCGGCTTCCTGGCGCAAGTGATGATCGGGGCGATGTTGCAAATCCTGCCGGTCGTCGCCGGCGCCAATATCGCGCATCCTTTGACCGTCGCCCGGCTGGTTCATCTGCTTCTCGTCGTCGGCACGCTGGCGCTGGTTGCCGCGTTTCTGTCCTTCAATTCCTGGGCATTCAAAACCGCCGGCTGCTTGCTTGCCGGTGCTATGGCAACTTTTTTTCTGGCCGCCACGCAAGCCCTGTTCAAAGTACGCTCGCCGAATCCGACCATCGTCGGCTTGCAACTCGCCTTGCTGGGCCTGCTCGGTACCGTTGGACTTGGACTGTTGCTCGTCTTCGCGCTCGGTGGTTCCTGCTCGCTGCCTTTGCTCCAGCTGACCGCGCTGCATTTCGGTTGGGGAGTCATCGGCTGGGGACTCTTGCTGCTGATCGCCGTGGCGCTGGTCGTCGTGCCGATGTTTCAGCTGACACCGGCGTATCCGAAATGGTTGGCGCAGACTTTCTGTCCACTGGCTCTGTTGGTGCTGACTTTGCAGACGCTTGCCGAGTTGTCCGGCTGGGCCGTGCTGGCCAACGGACTGGCCAGTCTTCTGGCGCTTGGCGCAGCCATTTTTGCCGTACAAACTTTGCGCCTGCAGAGGCGCAGCACGCGCGCCAGATTCGATGCCAGTCAACATTTCTGGCGCTTGGCGATGTCTTGTGTCCTGGCCGCATCCACCTTGTGGCTGGGCCTGCTCTGGTTGCCGTCGTTGTTCAGCGAGCCGGTGTGGGCTTTACTCTGTGGCGTGCTGATCTTTGTCGGCGGATTCATGTCGGTGATGATCGGCATGCTCTACAAGATCGTTCCCTTTCTGATCTGGTTGCATTTGCAGAATCGCTGCCCTGTCGGGGTGATGGCGCCGAACATGAACAAGGTGATCGTTTCCCGGCAGATTTACGGGCAGTGGCGGGCGCATGCCGCTGCGTTGCTGTTGCTGCTGGTGGCAGTCGCCTGGCCGGCGTGGTTGACTTATCCTGCCGCTGTCGCCTTGTTGTTCGCCAATGGCTGGTTGTTGCGCAACTTACTGGCGGCGTTGAATTTTTATCGGCAGCATGCGGCTCGTCCGGCGGGTTCGGCAGAGGAAGCACAGACCGCATGAGCTATATGCTGTTGAAACACCTGCATCTGATCTGTGTCGTTCTCAGCGGTTGCGGTTTCTTTCTCCGGGGTCTCTGGATGCTGCGTGACTTAGCGTATCTGCAGCACCCCTTGACCCGGATCGCGCCGCATATCGTCGATACGCTGCTGCTCGGCAGCGCGATTGTGATGACCATCCTCAGTCGACAGTATCCCTTCAGTGCAGACTGGCTGACCGCCAAGCTGCTGGCTTTGTTGCTGTACATCGCTTGTGGAACGATGGCGCTCAAACGCGCGCGCAACAGACGGCAGCGGGCGATTTATTTTGTCGCCGCGCTGATCGCCTTCGCGTACATCGTCTCCGTCGCGCTGGCGCGTAACCCGCTCGGTTTCATATACGCTCTCGTCAATTGACGCGCGGCTGATCAGGCACGCTGGTGCGCGATCAACTGGTGCAGACCTTCAGGATCGACGATGCACACTTTGCGCTGATGCACCGACAGCAGCCCTTCGTCCTGAAAACGTGAAAACGCGCGACTGACCGTTTCCAGTTTGAGACCGAGATAGCTGCCGATTTCGTCACGCGACATGCGCAGATTGAATTCGACCGGCGAGTAGCCACGCGCCTTGAAACGTTGCGCGAGGTTGAGCAGAAAAGCCGCCAGACGTTCTTCGGCGCGCATGGTGCCGAGCAGCATCATCACCCCGTGGTCGCGGACGATCTCGCGGCTCATCACTTTATGAAATTGATTCTGCAAGGTGTGAATCTGTCGCGACAGGCTTTCGAGGCGCGAAAAAGGGATGGCGCAGACTTCGCTATCCTCGAGGGCAATGGCGTTGCAGGTATGCATTTCGTTGCTGATGCCGTCCAGGCCGAGCAACTCGCCGGGCATCTGAAAGCCGGTGACCTGATCGCGACCGTCTTCGACCAGGACATCGGTTTTGAAGAAACCGCTACGCACGGCATAAATCGATTCGAAGACCTGACCGGCGCGATAGAGCGATTCGCCGCGTTTAAGGCGTTTGCGGGTCGACACCAGTTGGTCGAGTTGCTTCAATTCGTCGTCGGACAAGCCGACCGGTAAGCAGAGTTCCCGTAAATTGCAGTTCGAACAAGCGGTTTTCATCATATCGAACGCTTGCCGCGCCTTTACGGCGTCATGCGAGAGACGTGTTTTTTTCATTTAGTCCTGCGTTTGATCCACGTCAACGCTCCTCTGGCGGACAATCCGATAATTCCCACAACAGAATTTGTCACACAACAATGGACGCTGACGCCGGAAATCTTGTTTTCGATCCGCAAATCATTCGCCGCTTCGACATCAACGGCCCGCGTTACACGTCCTATCCAACTGCCGATCGCTTTGTAGAAGCCTTCGATTGCGAAGCGTTTCGGCTGTGGCTCGGGCAGCGCAACATCGGCGCCGTCAGCCGGCCGCTGTCATTGTACTTCCACATCCCTTTCTGCAATACCATCTGTTACTACTGCGCCTGCAACAAGATCATCACCAAGGATCACGGCCGCTCGGCCAAATACCTGCGCTATCTGGCGCGCGAACTCGCTTTGCAGAGCGTTTGTCTCGATGACCGGTTGCCCGATGTCTCGCAATTGCACTGGGGTGGCGGGACACCGACCTTCCTGTCGCACGACGAGATGCGCCAGTTGATGGCTGCGACGCGCAAGCACTTCCGGCTCATCGAAGGCGGTGAATTCTCGATCGAAGTCGACCCGCGCAAGGTGGATCGACAGACGGTCGCCTTGCTCGCCGAACTGGATTTCAATCGCATGAGCGTCGGGGTGCAGGACTTCGACCGCAATGTGCAGCAAGCGGTCAACCGCCTGCAAAGCGAAGAGGAAACCCGGGCGGTGATCGATGCCGCGCGCGAATTCGGTTTCAAGTCGGTAAGCATCGATCTGATTTACGGCCTGCCGAAGCAGAGTCTGGCTGGCTTTGGCCGTACGCTGGATCGGGTGATCGACGCCAGCCCGGATCGCCTGTCGATCTACAACTATGCGCATCTGCCCGGTCTGTTCAAACCGCAGCGCCGCATCCTGGAAGCCGATATGCCCTCGGCCGATCAACGTTTGCGTATCCTGGCGCTGGCCATCGAGCGTCTGACGGCGGCCGGTTACATCTACATTGGCATGGATCATTTTGCCAAGCCGGACGACGAGCTGGCCATCGCCCAGCGTCAGGGACGGCTGCATCGCAATTTCCAGGGCTATTCGACGCACGCCGACTGCGATCTGCTGGCTTTCGGCATTTCGGCGATCGGCAAGGTCGGTCCGACCTACAGTCAGAACGTCAAGACCCTCGACGAATACTACGATCGTCTCGATGCCGGTGTTTTGCCGGTGTACCGCGGCATCGAACTCAATGCCGACGACTTGCTGCGCCGGTCGATCATCCAGTCGCTGATGTGCCATTTCGAACTGTCGATCGAATCGATCGAAATCGCGCATCTGATCGATTTTCAGCGTTATTTCGCTACCGAACTGAGCGACTTGCAGGAAATGATCGCTGCCGGCCTGGTGCGCGTCGACCAGCGCTGGATTAGCGTTCTGCCGCGTGGCCGCATGCTGGTGCGGGCGATCGCCATGGTTTTCGACCGCTATCTGCGTGCCGATCGGCAACGTTCCCGCTATTCGAAGGTGATTTGACGCGCTTGGCACGCTCTGCAATGCGATTGAGCAGGATGATGCGCACGGCTCGCGGTCAGCAAGGGATTGCAAATGGATAGGCGAGTTGGCCAAACGTCACGCAATGGCGCGCTTTGACCGCGCAACCCAGTCTTCAACGCGGTGCCTGGCGACGCTGAGCGGCAGCAGAGCGTAGAATCGCTCTTTTTGTCGCTCCCATGCCTGAAGCCGCTTACTTTGCGCTGTTCCTGGTCGGTCTGCTCGGCGGCAGCCACTGCATCGGCATGTGCGGCGGCATCGTCAGCGCCCTGTCGATGGGTGGTGCGCGTCTCGAATTGCATCTGGCGTATAACCTGGGGCGTTTGCTGAGTTATGCCGCAGCCGGCGCGATCGCCGGCGCCTTGAGCCAGCTGAGCATCGCCCTGGCCGGACAATGGCCGCTGCGTACGCTGCTTTATCTGCTCGCCAATCTGATGCTCGTCGCCCTTGGCCTCTATCTGCTGGGCATCGGCCAGTTCATCGCTTTGACCGAGCGTCTGGGACAACGTCTCTGGCAAAGCGTGCAACCGCTGAGTCGGCGTCTGTTGCCGGCGCGCAGCGTCGGCCAGGCGTTGCCACTCGGTATGCTATGGGGTTGGCTGCCCTGCGGGCTGGTCTATAGCGCGCTGGCGACGGCGCTGAGCAGCGGTACGGCGACGCGCGGCGCCTTGCTGATGCTTGCCTTCGGTGCCGGCACCTTGCCGAATCTGTTGTTGGCCGGCCTGCTGGCGGCGCGATTGCATGCCTACGCGCGCCAGCCGGCCATAAGACGTCTGGCCGGAGTCTTGATCGGCGGATTCGGCGTCTGGGGGCTGATCGTCAGCGCCCGTTCGCTGATTGCCCTCTGAACGAAGCAGGGATAATGAGCATGAGCGAGCAGCAGAATCCGCCATTGGCTGAACAAAGCCTGATCGTCTTGCCGATCAGCGGCATGACCTGCGCGGCGTGTGCAACGCGGATCGAGAAAGTGCTCAACCGCCTGCCCGGCGTCAGCGCCAACGTCAATCTGGCAAGCGAAACGGCGCATCTGACGCGCGCGGAGGGAGCGGCATCGCTGGCGGAAATCGTCGCCGCCATCGGCAAGGCAGGATTCGCCGTTCCAGCGCGCACCGTTGAACTGGCTATCGAGGGAATGACATGCGCTGCCTGCGCGACGCGGCTCGAAAAGCAGCTCAACCGGCAAAGCGGGGTCGAGGCGGTGGTCAATCTGGGAACCGAACGGGCGTTGGTCCGTTTCCAGCCCGGTCAGGTCGCCGTTGCCGATCTGCTGGCCACGATCAGCCGAAGCGGGTTTCATGCCCGTCAGCTCGACGAGCATTCGCGGGCGGAAGAAAGAGCGCGCAAGACCGCCGCGCAGCGAGCCGACCTGATCCGTTTCTGGATCGCCGCCGTTCTCACTGCCCCCCTGGTCGCCCCGATGTTTACCCTGTTCACAGCAGCCGGCATGCATGCCGAATGGCTGCCGCGCGGCTTGCAACTGCTGCTGGCGACGCCGGTGCAGTTCTGGATCGGCTGGCGTTTTTACGACGGCGCATATAAAGCCTTGCGCGGCGGCGGGGCGAACATGGACGTGCTGGTGGTTCTCGGCACCAGCATGGCCTATCTGTATAGTGTGGTGGTCACTCTGATCGGTGCCGACCATCTGCACGTCTATTTCGAAGCGTCGGCGGCGGTGATTACCCTGGTCCTGCTCGGCAAGTTGCTCGAGAGTCGCGCCAAGGCACGCACCACGGAGGCCATCGAAGCGCTGCTTCGCCTGCAACCGAAAGTCGCGCGCGTCGAACGTGACGGTCAGCTGATCGAACTCGATGCCGCGTTGCTCATTCCGGGCGACGTGTTCATCGTGCGTCCGGGAGACAGCCTGCCGGTGGACGGCGAAGTGCTGGCTGGCAGTTCGAACGTCGTCGAAGCGATGCTCACCGGCGAAAGCCTGCCGGTGACGAAACGCGTCGGCGACCGCGTTTTTGCCGCCACGACCAACGGCGAAGGCACCTTGCGCTGCCGGGCGACCGGCGTCGGCGAACATACCTTGCTTGCCGGCATCATCCGCCTGGTCGGCGAGGCACAAGGCTCGAAAGCGCCGATTCAGCGGCTGGCCGATCGCATTTCGGCGATTTTCGTTCCGATCGTCTGTGCGATCGCTTTGTTGACCCTGATTGGCTGGTGGCTGGCCAGCGGTGAGCTGAGTAACGCGCTGATCAACGCCGTGGCGGTGCTGGTCATCGCCTGTCCGTGCGCACTCGGTCTGGCGACGCCGACGGCGATCATGGTCGCCAGCGGTCGCGGTGCCGCGGCCGGCATTTTGGTCAAAAATGCCGCCGCACTGGAACGGGCGGAAAAAATCTCCGTTCTGGCGCTCGATAAAACCGGCACGCTGACACGTGGCGTACCGATGCTGACCGATTTGTTGCCGCTGAACGTCGGCCGGGAAGATGCGTTGGCGCTGGCAGCCGGGCTCGAGCAGGCGAGCGAACATCCATTGGCACGGGCGATCCTCGACGCCGCGCAGAGCGCCGGTCTGACCTTGCTGGCGCTCAATGATTTCCGGGCCATTCCGGGACACGGTGTCGAAGGGACCATTGACGGTCGCCGGCTCCGCCTGTCGGCGGTTAACGGCGACGACGGGTCACAATTGCCAGCGGAGGTGGTTGACGAACTGCAGCGTGCCGGCAAGACGGTTGTCATGCTCAGTGAACTCCGCGCCGAGTCGTCCGTGGTTACGCTGGCTCTGCTGGCCATCGCCGACCCGCTACGTGACAGCTCGCCGGCTGCCGTTGCTCGTTTGCGGGCGATGAACATCCGCTTGGTGATGTTGACCGGCGATCAGCAGACGACGGCAGTGGCGATAGCCGGACAGGCGGGAATCAGCGATGTCCACGCCGGCGTGTTGCCGGGTGACAAGGCCCGTGTGGTGAATCGCTTGAAAAGCGGCGGAGGCGTTGTGGCGATGGTCGGTGATGGCATCAACGATGCGCCGGCCCTGGCCGCGGCCGACGTCAGTTTCGCCATCGGTGCCGGTTCTGATGCGGCCATCGAGGTCGCCGACATGACCTTGGTCAGCGGCGATCTGAACGCTGTTGCCGACGCAGTCCTGCTTTCACGTGCCACATTGAGAAAAATCAGGCAGAATCTGTTTTGCGCCTTCATATACAATGTACTCGGAATTCCCCTGGCTGCGTCGGGGATGCTCAGTCCGGTGTTCGCCGGCGCGGCGATGGCGTTGAGTTCGGTATCGGTGGTCAGCAATTCACTGCTGCTCAGGCGTTGGCGTCCCGGCAAGACTTGACAAGAATTCGTAGGTTGGCTCGATCATTACAGGAAAACGGATGCAAACAGTTGTCTTGGGTATTGCAGGGATGAGTTGTCAGTCGTGTGTCAAAAGCGTGACACAGGTATTGACTGGAATTGTCGGTGTTGGCGAAGTCGATGTTTCGCTGTCCGCGGCACAAGCCACCATCCAGTTCGATCCCTCCCGGACCACCCCTGACGATCTGCGGCAGGCCGTTGCCGATGCCGGCTTTGATCCTTCCTGAACAAATTCTGAACCTGACAAGACAATCCTCCGCGATGGCTGTCGACTTCTCTACAACGGACGACCCGACGACAATGGCAGGAAAACCCACAGGCGCTAGCGTGACCGACGACTTGCCTCTGGTGGTCAGTCCGTCTCCGCTTCGGCTGACTTCCTTGTCGCATGGCGGGGGGTGTGGCTGCAAAATCGCCCCCCGCATTCTTGAACAAATCCTTGCCAAAACTTCGCCGGGGCTGATGCCGAAACAATTGCTGGTCGGTATCGAAACCAGCGACGATGCCGCCGTTTATCAACTCAACGCCAATCAGGCGATCATCGCCACCACCGATTTTTTCATGCCGATCGTCGACGATCCGTTCGATTTCGGCAGCATCGCAGCGACCAATGCCTTATCCGACGTGTATGCCATGGGCGGTTTTCCGCTTTTTGCGCTGGCCATCGTTGGTATGCCGGTCAACACGCTGCCCCTGGAGACGATCCGGCGGATCATCGAAGGCGGTGAAGCGACCTGTGCCCGTGCCGGGATTCCGGTTGCCGGTGGGCATACCATCGATTCGGGCGAACCGATTTATGGCCTGGTCGCTGTCGGCATGGTCCATCCCGACAATGTCAAACGCAATGCCGGTGCCCGGCCGGGCGACAAGTTGATCCTCGGCAAAAGTTTAGGGGTCGGCATTTACAGTGCAGCGCTGAAGAAGAAACTGCTCACGGCGACCGGCTACGCGGCGATGATCACTTCGACCACGCAACTGAATACACCCGGACGCTCGCTGGGTTGTTTTGCCGGCGTGCATGCGATGACCGACGTCACCGGTTTCGGTCTCTTGGGGCATCTGACCGAAATGTGCCGCGCTTCCGGCGTCAGCGCGACGATCGATTATTCGGCCCTGCCGATCCTGCCGAATATTGACGTTTATCTCGAGAAGGGCTGCATCACCGGCGCGTCGGCGCGCAACTGGGAAAGCTACGGCGATGCGGTGAATCTGCCGAAAAAGACTTTTGGCGATGGCGAGCGGGCCTTGTTGACCGACCCGCAGACCAGCGGCGGCTTGCTGGTCGCCTGTGCGCCGGAGGTGGTGACCGAGGTGTTGGCGATTTTCCTGCAGGAGGGATTCCATCGCGCGGCGGTGATCGGCGAAGTCGGCGAAGGCAAGCCGCGCATCAACGTGATCAGGAGCGTTGCCGGCTGATCGGCCATTCACCGTTCACATGTCAGCAGCGAATCATGCGCTGCCGGTGACGCTTCAATCGAGGACGTGAGAGACCAGTCCGTCGGCGAGTTTCGGTTCGAACCAGGTCGATTTCGGAGGCATCACCTGTCCGCTGTCGGCGACGGCGATCAACTCACTCATCGGCGTCGGGTACATGGCGAAAGCCACCCGCATTTCTCCACTGTCCACCCGTCGCTCGAGTTCGGCCAGACCGCGCATGCCGCCGACAAAATCGATGCGCGTATCGCGACGCAGGTCGACGATGTCGAGCAGCGGGGTGAGGATTTGTTCGGCCAGTAGCGATACATCGAGTCGACGCACCGGGTCGGCGACGGGTACCCGTTCCTCTCTGACGGTCAGTCGGTACCAGCGGCGATCGAGATACATGCCGCAGACGCCTAGTCGATCCGGCTTCAGCGGTCCGTCTGACGACTCGACGACGTAACGTTTGCGAACCTCGTCCAGAAAAGCGTCTGCGGGCAGGCCATTCAGATCGCGAACCACCCGGTTGTAATCCATGATCAGCATTTGCGCGGCAGGAAAGATCACCGCCAGGAAATGATCGGCGCTGGTCGAGGGCGTACCGGCGGCCTGTCGGCGCGCGGCCACGCGTGCGGCGGCAGCCGAACGATGATGGCCGTCGGCAATATACAGTGCCGGCATGGTGGCAAAAACGTCGCTGATCTGGGCAATCAGGGTCTGGTCGTCGACCCGCCACACGCGATGGGAGATGCCATCGTCCGCCGTGACGTCGGCGACCGGCAGCGCGTTGCATGCCTGACCGAGTAATCGTTCCGCCGTCTCGCTGCCTGGATGCGCCAGCAGTACCGGCCCGGTTTGGGCGTTCAGGGCTTCGATTTGCCGGACGCGGTCGTCCTCTTTGTCCGGCCGGGTGAATTCGTGTTTCCGGATGCGATTGGTATTGTAAGCGGCGACCGAAGCCGCGGCGACGAGACCGGTCTGGACATGGCTGCCCATCTGCAGCTGGTAGACGTAATAACATTCCTGTACGTCACGGATGAGAACGCCGCTGCTGATCAGTCGCTGAAAGTTCGTCGCCGAGCGTGCGTACACTGCCGGCGAATAATGATCGACTTCGGGCGGCAGATCGATTTCCGCTTTCGAAATATGTAAGAAAGATAATGGCTTGTCGTGTGCGGCCCGCCGGGCTTCTTCGCTGGACAGCACATCGTAAGGCGGTGCGGCAACGGCGGCGGCATCTGCGCTGCGTGGACGTAAGCCACGGAAAGGACGAATCAGAGCGGCGGCTGAGGACAAGCTTTTCTCCTGCACGTGATTATCGGGTCAAATGACGACACGTACCCGGGGCAATTGCCGCTGCGGGCGGCCTCGGGTTCGCAATCCGGGCGACTAGTACCGGTAGGGTACGAAATCCATTGAGACGTCATTATAGAGCCAGGGCGTGCCGACAGGCGTTCGTCTGCTCGCTGGGTGTCAGCCGGTGTCGGTTTCCACTGCCCTGGATTCCTGTCTGGCAACGCCGAATATCGCCATCTATACTCAAGACAAATCTGACATTTCCGGATTTCGTCCAGGCGAATCTGATGTGCCTGGAGGACTAATAGTTAGCGAACGATCCGCCGCGTGAAGGAAGATGACCCGTCAGGCTGGTGAATTGCCGATTCCGCAAGCAACACCGGCAACTTGGTTTTCTGGCCAGCATGATTCCTTTTCCCCATCGTCCATCGGACATGGTTTTTCAAATGCCCCGAAGAATGAAAGCCCGGTCCGTTCATTCTCACCACCACTCCCTCTGCAACGAGGGACGGGAGATCCGCGAGATGCTTGACGAGGTTCACATTCCGTGGGGGAAATGTCCGGAATAAAGGTGGACCAGATGCGCTTGGCGCTTCAGAAACAGATCCTGGCGATTGTCCTGCTCCCGGCACTGGTGTCCCTCGTGTTGCTGGTCCTGTTCCTGCGCCAGACTTTGCCCGAATGGACGGTCGAACGCTGGGGCAAGGACCACCGGCTGCAAGTGGCCGCTTTCGAATCGGCGCTGAATGCCGAACTGGCGCAAGCGGTGCAATTGCTGCGTCTGGCTGCCACATCGCCCGAGTTTGCCGCTTTGCCGGCGCAGGTGTCGATCGACCGCAAGATCAACGGGATTCCGGAACACCTCGATCCCGGCAAGCGGAGCGTACTGGAAAACCTGCGCGTGCACGGACACTTTTCGGTCATCTTCGTGCTGACACCAGACGGTGACCACTATATATCGCATCCATTTTCCGTGCAGCGATCGCTACGCAAATTCAACCTGGCCGACCGTCCCTATTTTCAGCAAGCGATCAAAACGCACGAACTGACCATTTCCGACAGTTTCATCGGCGCCGATGGCATACCGGCCATAGCCATCGACATGCCGGTGGTGGACGGGAATGGCCGGATCGTCCTGCATCTTGGCGGGGTGATGCACTTGACGCGTATCTCGGCCTTGTTGTCCACCCCGCATATCGCGCCTTTCGAAATCGGCATGATCGCTGACCGACAAGGACGGATGATCGCTGCCAGTCATCCGCAACGCTTGTTCAAAGAGACCGATGAACCGCTGGCATCACATCCGGACTACAAACGCCTGCTGCGTGCCGAGCCTAATGCCACTCTGCCGGAGCGGAAAGTCGCTGTGCAGACGATCAGCGACAGCAGCGAAACGCGCTGGATCGCCTTCGATACGCAACTGACTTCCGGCTGGCACCTGTTTCTTTTCCGACGTACGCAGAGCATCGACGATGAGATGGCGCACGATATCACAGCGCTTGCCTGGTTGATGGCGGCGCTATTGCTGATCCCTTGCGTCTTGGCCGGGTTCATCGCTTGGCGCTATGGCCGTCAGTGGCAGGCAGCGACCTGTCAGATCGCGCAATTGACGGCCAGCAACGACAGACGAATTGCCGAATTGAGCTACGAATTGGGCAGAAGCAGGCATCAGCAGCGCGCCTACTTCGACTCGATGCCCTATGCGGTTGTTTTGCTGGACAAAGAGAAAATCATCGACTGCAATCTGGCGGCGCTGTCCATTTTTGGCGCCAGCCGCCGCGAACAATTGTTGGGACTGACAGCGCTCGATCTGTCGCCGTCAACGCAAGCAAACGGTCGACCGACGATCGAAGAGGTCAGACGCTGCAACGAAGACGCATACGCCGGAAAAATCCAGGTCTTCGAATGGATCTATCAACCGCTGGATGATCGACAGTTGTTGATCGCTGAAGTGGTGCTCAATACCCTGCACTTCGAAGAACAGACCCTGTTGTTGGCAACGATACGTAACATCAGCGAACGCAAACGGACCGAGAACGAATTGCGCGAACGAGAAACGATGTTCCGCAACATCTTCCAGTTGAGTCCCGTTCCCGCGGCGATTCTGGCCATCGACGACAGCCGCTTCATGCGGGTCAACGATGCCTTTACGCGCTCGTTTGGCTGGAGCGTCGGTGAACTGCTGACCAGCCGCTCATTGGCCATCGGCATGTGGCTGGACACGGTGCAACGGCAGGATTGGCTCGACGAGCTGCAAAAATCGAAGGCAACCTACAATTTCCCGGCGCAATTGTTCAATCGGGATGGCGAGTTGCGCGATCTGTTGCTCAACTCGAGTCTGATCGACTACGCCGGACAAAGCTGCGTGCTGACCTTGCTTTACGACGTCACCGAGCACAATCGCGCCGACGAAGCCCTGCACATCGCGTCGATGGTTTATCAGACCAGTCACGAAGCGATGATGGTCACCGATGCCAACAACCTGATCATCGCGGTCAATCCGGCATTCGAACGCACTACCGGTTATGAGGCGGGAGAAGTTCTCGGCAAAAATCCGCGTATCCTGGCTTCCGGGCGCCAGGATCGCGCCTTTTATGAGTCGATGTGGCAGGACTTGAACCACAGCGGCCGCTGGCAGGGCGAGATCTGGAACGCGCGCAAGAACGGCGAGGTGTTTCCGGAATTCTTGAGCATCAATACGATCAATCATCCCGACGGATCGGTATATCGGCGCGTCGCCTTGTTCTCCGACATCAGCAAGAGCAAGGAAGCGGACGATCTGATCTGGAAGCAGTTCAATTTTGACCTGTTGACCGGTTTGCCAAACCGCAACATGTTCCATGACCGCCTCGATCAGGAGATGAAGAAGGCCGATCGCGGCAACCACCATCTGGCTCTGCTGCTGATCGATCTCGACAATTTCAAGGAAGTCAACGAAACGCTGGGCCACAGCATGGGCGACCGGCTGCTGGTCGAGGCGGCGTCCCGGATCGTCGCCAACGTGCGCGACAGCGACACCGTGGCTCGTTTCGGTGGCGACGAATTCACCGTCTTGCTCGGCGAGTTGCGCGATTTCGAGGGGGTCGAGCGTGTGGCGGTGGCCATTCTCGATCACCTGGCGCAGCCATTCGATCTTGGCGGTGAAGTGTTGCAACTGTCAGCCAGCATTGGCGTGGCGCTTTACCCGAGCGATGCCGGCAATCTCGACGATTTGTTGAAGAGCGCCGATCAGGCGATGTATCAAGCCAAGAATCTGGGCCGCAACCGCTACTGCTATTTCACCGCCGCTCTGCAGGAAGCGGCATTGAAACGGTTGCGTCTGCTCAGCGATTTGCGCGGAGCGGTTGCCGGCGAACAACTGCGCGTACATTTCCAGCCGATCATCGAACTGGCCAGTGGCGCGATCCATAAAGCGGAAGCGCTGGTGCGCTGGCAGCACCCGCAACGCGGTCTGGTCAGCCCGGCGCAGTTCATTCCTTTGGCCGAAGAAAGCGGTTTGATCGTCGAAATCGGCAACTGGGTATTCCAGGAATCGGCTCGCTGGGCCAAGCGCTGGCAGAGTCTGGGGCCGGCCGATTTTCAGGTCAGCGTCAACAAGTCACCGGCACAGTTCTACAAGGAAGCCCGATATGAGGATTGGCTGCAGCACATGCAGCAGATCGGTTTGTCCGGCAGTGGCATCGTCATCGAAATTACCGAAGGGCTGTTGCTGGCCCAAAAAACATCGATCATCGACAGACTGAGGGTTTACCGTCAGGGAGGGATGCAGGTGGCGCTCGACGATTTTGGTACCGGCTATTCCTCGCTCGCTTATCTGAAGAAATTCCAGATCGATTACATCAAGATCGATCAGTCCTTTACCCGCAATCTGGCGCCCGGTTCGAGCGACATGGCCTTGAGCGAAGCGATCATCGCCATGTCACATAAACTTGGCCTGCGGGTGATCGCTGAAGGTGTCGAAACGGCAGAACAGCGAGACCTGCTCCTGGCCGCGGGCTGTGATTATGCACAAGGCTATCTGTTCGCCCGTCCGATGGCGCCACAGGAATTCGAGAAATTGATGAACCAGACCGCATGGCACGCCGAGTAACCCGACGCGTAAAGGAAACGCAGATTTATTCCCGCCAATCCCCTACACTATATATGACAATGTTATAATTCCGCCATCGGCACCACCACGCACGGAGAGCGGCATGACCCAGCAGATCCGTTTCAGCGAGA
>CAYRXO010000012.1:0-30251 GCA_964428215.1 uncultured Candidatus Accumulibacter sp.
GCAAAGCACCGCAATACGAGCCGGCTACGAATTTACAGGAACGATGTGGCACTAACCTGATGCGCAGGGCGATGGTTGCCATGTGGCAATCCATTGGCCGTCGGGTACATGACGAGTATCATATCGAGATAGTTTCAGTCGTACGTTTTTATTGCGTTTTATTGTCGGTCGATGCATGCCAAAATGCAAATTAACGACAAATAAACAAATAGTAAGGGATAAGTATGGCAGGTCATTCCAAGTGGGCCAACATCCAGCATCGCAAAGGGCGCCAGGATGAAAAACGCAGTTCCGCTTTTTCCAAAATCGCCAAGGAAATCACCGTCGCCTCCAAAATGGGCGGCGCCGATCCGGGGTTCAACCCGCGTCTGCGGCTGGCCATCGACAAGGCGAAAGGCGTCAACATGCCCAAGGACAAGATCGATAACGCCATCAAAAAAGGTACCGGCGAACTCGAAGGCGTCGATTACAGCGAAATCCGCTACGAAGGCTACGGCATCGCCGGTGCCGCGGTGATCGTCGATTGCCTGACCGACAACCGTACGCGCACCGTCGCCGATGTGCGGCATGCTTTCAACAAGTACGGTGGCAATCTCGGCACCGACGGTTGCGTCGCTTTCCAGTTCAGACACTGCGGCCAGTTGCTTTTCGCGCCGGGAATCGACGAAGGCGCCCTGATGGATGCGGCGATCGAAGCCGGCGCCGATGACGTGGTTAACAATGACGACGGTTCGGTGGAAGTGCTCTGCGCGGCCAACGATTACATGGCCGTCAAGGAAGCGCTCGCCGCGGCCGGCTTTGGCGCCGAGTTCGGCGGCGTGACGATGAAGGCGAGCAACGAAATCACCCTCAGCGGTGACGATGCCGCGCGGATGCAAAAACTGATCGACGTCCTCGAGAGCCTCGACGACGTGCAGGAGGTATACACCAGCGCGGTAATCGACGAATGATGGCCGGTGGGCGCCGATGATGGTATGACGGACCAAATCCGCACGGGTTTGCTGCGTTCTTGTCACCTGAACACCTCGGCGGGGCATAGCCAGTTTTCAGACTTCCAGTCCGACGGACTGCAAAGCAAGCAACGACTCTTGCTTGACCTGGACGGGTTCTTTTGCTTGGCTGTTGATGTCAATCTCCGCCGACGGATTGAGCCATTCGTAGATCTGTCGGTCCCATATATCGTCGGAGTTCGTGCTGTATGAAACGCGTGTTGATGGTGGCTTTTCATTTCCCGCCTTTTGCCGGCAGTAGCGGCGTGCAACGTACTCTGCGCTTCATGCAGCACTTGCCCGCTGCAGGCTGGCAACCGCTGATTCTCAGCGTCGACCCGCGTGCTTACGAATACTGTAGCGATGATCTGCTCAAGGAAATCCCTGCCGACACTGTCGTTCGACGGGCATTCGCTCTCGATGCGGCGAGGCATCTGGCGTTTCGCGGCCGCTACATCGGCTGGACGGCGAGACCGGATCGCTGGATGCTCTGGAAATATGCGGGCATACGCGCCGGTCTACAGATGATCCGCCGCTACCGTCCCGATGCCATCTGGTCGACGTACCCGATCGCCACGGCACATGTCATCGGCACCGAACTGCATCGGCAGACCGGGCTGCCGTGGCTGGCCGACTTCCGTGATCCGATGGCTCAGGAAGGTTATCCGCGGGACCCGCTGACCTGGCAATCGTTCAAAAACATCGAAACGCAAACCATCCGCAACGCCAGCAGGAGCATCTTCACCACCCCGGGTGCGGCGCGTGTCTATCGACAACGCTACCCGGAAGCCGGCGAACGCATCGTGGTTCTCGAAAATGGTTACGACGAAGAAAGTTTCGCCGGAGCGCCGCCAGCGGATCAGACCTCTGCCGCGCTCAACGATGGCGCGATCACCTTGTTGCATAGCGGCGTCGTTTATCCGGAAGAACGCGATCCGACGCAACTTTTCGAGGCGTTGCGCCTGATCAAAGAGAAACATCGACTGGCCAGCGGGAAATTGAAAATCCGCTTCCGTTCCTCCGGCCACGACCATCTGCTCAAGGAACTGGCCGAAAAACACGGGGTGCAGGAATCGATCGAATGTTGTCCGCCGATTCCCTACCGACAGGCGCTCGCTGAAATGCTGCGCGCCGACGGCTTGCTGGTGATGCAGGCGTCGGGATGTAACGAGCAAATTCCGGCAAAGATTTACGAATACCTGCGCGCGGGCCGGCCGATCATTGCCCTGACCGATCCGGTCGGCGATACCGCCAGCACCTTGCTGGCCGCGGGCGTCAAGGACATCGCTCCGCTCGATGCGGCAGAAAAAATTGCCGACCTGCTGCTGACGTGTGTTGATGAGCTTCTACGCGGCAAAATGCATCTGCCGGATGCGGACGCAGTACGCCGCGCGTCACGCCGGCAACGCTCACAGGAACTGATCAGGCTGCTTGAAGCCTGCCTGAGCGAGCGCTGACGATGCCGCTTGTCAGGCCAGCGTTGCCCCTGCCCTATTTTGTCGGCTTCGATTCGGCCCATGTCTGACAAACCCGCACGACAGAATCCCGAACGACCTGAATTTTGGGATCATCGCTTCCGTCAATCGGTCACCCCCTGGGAGGCGGACGCCGTGCCGTCCGACTTCGACGCCTTTCTCGTCGGCGAGACGGGCAACAACCCGGCTCGCCGGGTGCTGGTCCCCGGTTGCGGCAGCGCGCGCGAAGCGGCGCGGCTGACGCAGCACGGCTGGCAAACGACGGCACTCGATTTCTCGCCAGCGGCGATCGACAAAGCGCGCGACCTCCTCGGCGTCGACTGGCCGGGAAAGCTGTTATGCGCCGATTTCTTCACCTTCGACGCCGGCCCGGGCTTCGACCTGGTTTACGAACGCGCTTTTCTGTGCGCGTTGCCGCGCCACCGCTGGGACGATTATGCAGCGCGCATGGCAGCGCTGATCCCGCCCGGCGGCCGGCTGGTCGGCTATTTCTTCCACGACGAGACGTTGAAGGGACCGCCATTCGGTATCCTGCCCGCGCAGCTCGACGCCTTGCTGACACCGGCGTTCCACTGTCTGCTCGACCGGCCGGTGCACGATTCGCCAGCGATTTTTGCTGGCCGCGAACGCTGGCAGGTCTGGCAGCGACGCTGAACGCGGGGAAAAGCGAACTTCGGGCCAACGACGCGGCAAGTGTCTATACTTGCCACCTGCAGCGATCGATCAGGAGGCGCGCGTGGTTGAAGAAAGCCCGTTCAAGGGGAAAACCGGTCTGCAACGGCTGTGGAATGCTTGGCACAACACCTTGGCCGGTCTGCGCGCTGCCTATCAGGCCGAAGACGCTTTCCGTCAGGAAGTGCTGCTCGCCGGCATACTGATTCCCCTCGCCTGCTGGCTGGCCACCGATGGCCTGCGGCTGGCGCTGATGATCGGCAGCGTTTTGCTGGTGCTGATCGTCGAACTGCTCAATTCAGCGATCGAGGCGACGGTGGACCGCATCTCACTGGAACGACATCCGCTGGCCAAGCGGGCGAAGGACATCGGCAGCGCGGCGGTGTTCATCGCCTTGCTCAATGTACCGCTCGTCTGGGGTTGCCTGCTCTTCAGGTGATGCCGCAGCGTGACGGATCAGTCGAGACGCCGCAGGTGCAACAAGGCCGAAAACCGCGCACCGAGCCAGGACATTGCCAGTACCAGCCAACGCAGTGATATCGAACCTGTCCAAGCTCTTCTAAACGAAGTCAGCTGCATAGAGTCGTGCAGCGCGCCCTGCAATACGCCGAAGGCAGTAGCACAACCGGCATATTTTCGAACTTGAGCCGCGTTATGCGCCGCAAATGCTGCCCGACAAAAAACATTCCCTTATCTAAACTGAATTGATTGCAACTTGAAGAGCAATTGTCATTGTTGCTGCTTTGATCGAAATCAGCTCGTAAAGGGAAAACATGAGAACCTTCTTCCGCAATCTGTCGCTGAAGCTGAAACTCAATTTAGTGCAAAGCTTGGTGGTGTTGACGATTGTTGCACTGGCAACAGCCCTGACGTTGAACACACTACGCAACCATCTGATCGAAAAGTCGATTCAGGATATGGCGCGTGCCAATCATCTGGTAGTGTCGCTGTTCGCCGCTTTCGACCGTAGCCTGCGCAACGATGTGGAGCGAATCGGCAAACTCTTCATGCAGAGTAACGGACAGGATATGCGACTGAGCGACATCGGTGGCAAGCCGGTATTGCTGCAAGCCGGCGAGCGTTTCGACGATCGTCTCGACCTGGTCGATGCCTTTGCTGCCAAGACCGGCACTTTCGCAGCAATTCTCGTTCGCAACGGCGACGATTTTCTGCTCGGCGCGACCACCTTGAAATTGCAAGATGGCAGCCGGCCCATGGGCACGCCGCTGGGCGAAAAAAATCCGGCCCGGAAGCCTTTGCTGGCAGGCAATACTTTTACCGGCAAGGCCACAGTATTTGGCAAGGACTACATGACCCACTACGCACCGCTGCGCGATGCCGACAACAAGGTCATCGGCGCCTTGGTCGTCGCGGTCGAAATCACCGAAGCGCTCAAAACCCTGAAAAAAAATCTGCTGAACTATAAGGTTGGCGAGACGGGCTATGTTTTTGCTATTGATGCAGGAGAAAATCCCGGTTTGGCTGTCATCCATCCGAAGCGTGAAGGTAAAAATGACATTACAGTCAAAGACAGCAAAGGTTTCGAGTTCATTCGAGAGATGGTCGAAAAGAAAAACGGCACTTTCCGTTATGACTGGGCGAATCCCGGTGAAACACGCAGCCGCCAGAAAGCGGTGGTCTTTGAACATTACCCAGAGTGGAACTGGGTCTTCGCTACCGGAACGTATATCGACGAACTCGAAGAAACTGTTCAACTCGTTGCGCGCAGTTTGTTGATCATGACGTTGGTCACCATCGTTGCCGTGCTCGGTGGTGGTTTCCTGGTAACCCGAACATGGGTCGCGCAACCGTTGCAAAAACTGGTCTGCGAAGCAGATCGCATCGCCGCCGGTGATCTGCAATCGACAATCGAGGAAAGCGGTGCCGATGAAATTGGTCGCTTGCGGCGGGCGATTGCGCAAATGGCCGGCAATCTGAAAGACACGCTCGATGAAGTACGTCGGACAGCGGACAGTGTTTTCGAACACGCGACGGCGCTGGTCCGCTCGTCCGAAAGCGTCACTCAAGGTTCGGATACGCAGCGTGAATCGGTTGCCAACATGGCGGCATCGGTCGAGGAATTGAGTGTCAGCATCGATCAGGTGGTACAGCATGCCCGCGATGCGAACCAGCTGACAGAACGATCCGGGAAGAGTGCCGGCGAAGGTGCCCTCGTTGTCCGGCGGGCAGTCACGGCAATGAACCGGATCACCGATTTCGTGCATCAGTCTTCGTCGACGGTGACCGATCTTGGCCAACGTTCGCAAGACATCTCAGCCGTTGTGCGGGTGATTCGCGAGATTGCCGATCAGACCAATCTGTTGGCACTGAATGCGGCGATCGAAGCAGCGCGCGCCGGCGAGCAGGGGCGTGGTTTCGCGGTCGTCGCCGACGAAGTGCGCAAACTGGCCGAAAGGACGGCCGGTTCCACACAAACGATCGCCGAGATGATCAGCAATATTCAGGAAGGCGCCGATGCTGCGATCAGACAGATGAGCGAGGGCGTTGCCACCGTCGAAAAGGGTAGCGCACTGGCTAACCAGGCCGGACAAAGCATCGGAGCCATTGAGCGCAGCACGCGGGAGGTCGCGGGAGCAGTGGCCGGCATCGCCACGGCGGCCAGCGAACAAAGTATCGCCAGCCAGACGCTCGCTGTCGGAATCGAACAAATTTCGCAGATGACGGACAGCAATAGCACAGCAGCACGCCAAACTGCCGAATCGGCACAGGCGTTGCGCAATCTGGCAACGCAACTCAATCAGACACTTGCGCGTTTTAGCATCTAACGAGTGTGGCGGGATGCCAGATCCGCGATGAATGAAAACCCTATCCGCCACCGCCTTCCCTGACCCCTCCTCCACCAATGGTGAGGAGGGAAATCAGCGAATCATTTGTTGAATGAGCGCAACGCCTGGTTAGCGAAATAAGCGGACCGCGACCGCCAAACATCCCGAAGAAACACCATTACCGCACGCGTATGGCGCAGTGAAGAGAAAGCAGGCGCCGCAATGAGTCAATCGCTTTCGATGTCTTTCTCGAGAGGGAAAACGCTGAAAAATGACTCCGCAGACGAATCACTGCGTTGCGCGCCACTCGTCGCCTCGCCAACCGATGTGATCTGTTTCGCTGGCTGCCCGTCTTGTGCCTTGGGCTTCATCGCACGCAGCTTTTATTCGGCACTACCTTGGTCGAGTCGCTGCAGGTGCAACAAGGCCGAAAGCCGCGCACCGAGCCAGCCCAAAGCGCCACCGATGGCGGCCAGCACGGCAATGTCGGCGCCGCTCAGGCTCTGCAGAACGAAATCGGTCGCATAGAGTCGCGCCAGCTCGCCCACGGCCGGGCGCAGCAGATGGAAACCGGTGACGACCAGCAGCGCGGCGACCAGGCCGCCGAGCGCGCCCTGTAGAACACCGAAGTGCAACAATGGCCTTTGAATCCAGGCCTCGGTGGCGCCGACCAGCTTGGCCACCTCGATCTCGGCGGCTTGCGCCAGGATCTGCAGCCGGATGGTAGTAAAGGTGATCGTCACCAGCGCGGCGGCGAAAAGGATGGCCAGTAGCAGCACCAGTCGTTTCCCCAGTGTCAACAGCGCGTCGAAGCGCTGCACCCACGCCGAGTCGAGCTGCACGTGCGCCACCTTCGGCCAGGTGGCGAAATCCGTCGCCAGTTTCTCCAGCACCGCCGGACTGGCATCGTCGGGCGTCAGGACGAAAGCGTCGGGCAAGGGATTGTTCGGCAGACTGGCGATGATGTCGGCCATGCCTTCGCTGGCCTGCAGATGTTTGAGCGCCTCGGCGCGTGAGATGAACTGCCAGTGGCCAGCCAACGTGGCGCGCAAACGGTGCTCGATTTCGCCGATGTCGCGCGGCTCGGCGTCGAGCGACAAAAAGAGGCTGATCTGCTGTACGCCGGCGGCGTTGCCGGTCGCCTGACGCAGGTTTTCCAGCAGCAGCCAGCCGGCGGTCGGCAAGGTCAGCGCGATGCCGATGACCAGCAGCGACAGGGTCGTATTCAACGGGGAGGCGACGAGCCGGCGGCAGGCTTCGCGCAAGGCAGCCAGATGCTGGGCGGCGGCCCTTTTCATGTCTGGTCGCCGACCAGTTGGCCGTGCGCGAGATGCAGGACGCGCACCGGCGGTCCAGCAAGCGGAGGCACCTCGTGCATGGCGATCAGCACGGTGACGCCGACCTGCTGAAAAGCGCGAAAGATGGTCAGAATGCCGCTCGCCGATTGCGCGTCGAGGTTGGCAGTCGGTTCGTCGGCGAGCAGGATCGCCGGTCGGTTGACCACCGCGCGGGCGATCGCCAGGCGCTGCTGCTCGCCGCCGGAGAGGGCGATCGGCAAGGTCTGCTCGCGATCGGGCAGACCGACCTTGGCCAGCGCCGCCTGCGCCCGCCGTACGGCCTCCTTGCGCGGCAGAGCGACGATGGCCAACGGCAGCAGAACGTTGTCGAGCACGCTGCGGTCGAAGAGCAGTTTGCGATCCTGAAAAATCAGCCCCAGCTTGCGGCGAAAATACGGTACCGCCTCGCGGCGCAGAGTGGCCAGATTCTGGCCGTTGATCAACACCGCACCCGCTGTCGGCCGTTCGATCGCCGCCAGCAATTTGAACAGCGTCGATTTACCGGCGCCGGAATGACCGGTCAGAAAGACCATTTCGCCGGCGGTGATCGTGAAGCTGACGTCGCGCAAGGCTTCACGATCGCCCGGGTAGCGCTTGGTCAGTTCGCTGGCGGCGATCACTCGAACAGCGCGTCTACAAAATCGCGCACCCGGAACGGTCGCAGGTCGTCGATCCCCTCGCCGACACCGATGAAACGGATCGGTTTCGGGCATTGCCGGGCGATCGCCGCCACCACGCCGCCTTTGGCCGAGCCGTCGAGCTTGGTCAGCACCAGTCCGCTGACGTTGATCGCCTTGTCGAAAGCCATCACCTGCTGCACCGCATTCTGACCGAAAGTCGCGTCGAGGACGAGCAGCGTTTCGTGCGGCCCGCTCGCTTCGGCCTTCTGGATCACCCGCCGCACTTTGGCGATCTCGTCCATCAGATGCAGCTGGGTCGGCAGACGACCGGCGGTATCGGCGAGAACGATGTCGATCTGCCGCGCCTTGGCGGCAGCGATGGCGTCGAAGATCACCGCCGCCGGGTCGCCGGATTGCTGGGCGACCACCGTCACGTTGTTGCGTTCGCCCCAGGTCTGCAATTGCTCGCGCGCGGCGGCGCGGAAGGTGTCGCCGGCCGCCAGCAGCACCGACAGGCCTTGTGCCTGATAGTGCTTGGCCAGTTTGCCGATCGAAGTCGTCTTGCCGGCACCGTTGACCCCGGCGAGCATGATGATGAACGGCCGGTGTGTGCGGACATCGAGAGGTTCCTCGAGCGGCAGAAGCAGCTCGTACATCGTTTCGGACAGCGCGTGCTGTATGCCTTCCGGTGTGTCGATGCGGTCGCGCTTGGCACGCATTTTCAGGTGATAGAGCAGATGCTGCGTCGCGTCGAGGCCGACGTCGCTGGTCAACAGCAGCGTTTCCAGTTCCTCGAGCAGTTCGTCGTCGACCTTGCCGCGCGCGAACAGCGATTTGAGCTTGCCGCCGAATTGCGCACGCGTACGCGCCAGACCGGCTTTCAGGCGTTGTCGCCATGACAGCGCCGCTGCCGCGGAATCGTTGGGTGGGGTGGGTTCGCCGAGCGGGTCGGCAGCGGTTCCGGCGTCAGGCGCCGGGTTTTTCTTCAGGAAACCAAACATGTTCGGGGAGGTCCTAGCCCGTTCGAGGCCGTTGGCGATGGTAAGATGCCGGCGCGTCGATCCGACATGTCTTTCTCAACAAATTTTATCAGAAGCGATTCCCGCCCATGCGTCACGCGAAATGGATTCCCCTGCTCCTGAGCCTCGCCGCGCCCGCCGGCTGGGCTGCAGGAACTTTTGAGAAACAACTGGACAACGGTCTGCGGGTGATCGTCAAGGAAGACCACCGTTCGCCGACGGCTGCGCACATGGTCTGGTACCGCGTCGGCAGCATGGACGAGAGCAATGGCACGACCGGGGTCGCACATGTCCTCGAACACATGATGTTCAAGGGAACGCCGACCGTCGGACCCGGGGAATTCAGTCGTCGCGTCGCCGCCGCCGGCGGTCGCGACAATGCCTTCACCAGCCGCGACTACACGGCTTATTTCCAGCAGATTCCGAAACAACAACTGCCGGCGATGATGCAGCTCGAAGCCGACCGCATGCGCCACCTGACCCTCGACGAGAAGGAATTTGCGCAGGAAATCCGGGTGGTGATGGAAGAACGCCGGCTGCGTACCGACGATCAGCCGACGTCGCTGCTTTTTGAACAGTTGAACGCCGTCGCCTTTCAGGCGCATCCCTACCGCGTGCCGATCATCGGTTGGATGAATGACCTGGAGAACATGAGCGCCGGCGATGCGCGTGCCTGGTACGACCGCTGGTACGCGCCGAACAACGCCTACGTCGTGGTGGTCGGCGACGTTGACCATCAGCAGGTCTTCGCCTGGGCCGAAAGTTATTACAGCGCTTTGCAGGCGCGGCCCTTGCCGAGCAGAAAACCGCAGGACGAACCGCCGCAGCAAGGCATCCGCCGGCTGACGGTCAAGGCGCCGGCTGATCTGCCGGTTCTGATCATGGCTTACAAGGCGCCGGTGATCCGCGACGTCGACAAAGATGTCGATCCCTACGCGCTCGAGATGCTCGCCGCGGTTCTCGCCGGACACGACGCCGCGCGTCTGAACAACCAGCTCGTCCGGCAGCAGCGGCTGGCGGTCAGTGCCGCGGCCAGCTACGACTCGACGAGCCGCGGTCCGGGAATGTTCTTTCTCTACGGCTCACCGAGCGCCGGCAAGACGCGTGCCGAGCTCGAAACGGGTTTGCGCGCGCAAATCGCCGACATTCAGCAGCAAGGTATCGCCCGCGAAGAACTGGCGCGCGCCAAGGCACAGCTGATCGCCGCCCAGATTTACAAGCTCGATTCGGTCTTCGGGCAGGCCATGGAAATCGGTCAGCTCGAGGCGATCGGCATCCCGCACACGCAGAACCAGCGCATCATCGACAAACTGCAGGCGGTCAGCGCCGACGAGGTGCAGGCGGCGGCGCGTAAATACTTGCAGGACGAGCAACTGACCGTCGCCGAACTCGATCCGCAGGCGCTGCCGGCCAGCGGACGGCCACGTCCGACTTTACCCTCCCGACACTGAGCGGCCACGATGAAACATTGCCAAGCGTTTTTCCTTTTCGTGCTGCTTCTGCTGGCATCCTGGGCGCAGCCGGTGCTTGCCGGTCCGAAAATCGAGCATTGGCAAACCAGCGCGGGCAGCCGGGTCTATTTCGTCGAAAGCCACGCGCAGCCGATCATCGACCTGCAAGTCGACTTTCCTGCCGGCAGCGCGTACGAACCAACGGGTAAAGCCGGCGTCGCTTCGCTGACGCATGGTCTGCTCGATCTCGGCGCCGGCGAGCTGGACGAGAAAGCCATCGCCGATCGGCTGGCGGACATCGGTGCGCGATTGAGCGGCAATGTCGATAGCGATCGCAGTTCGCTCAGCCTGCGCACCCTGTCGATGCCCGATAAACGGCTGCCTGCGCTGGCGATTCTGCGCGAGGTGCTCGCCGCGCCGCGGTTTCCGACGCCGGTCTTCGAGCGCGAAAAGGCGCGCTCGGTCGCCTCTTTGAAGGAAGCGATGACGCGGCCGGAAACGATTGCCGCCAAAGCTTTCTGGAGCGCGATGTATCCGGCGCATCCGTACGGACAACAGGCAACCCCCGAATCGATCGCCGCCTTGCAGCGCGCCGATGTCGTCGCTTTTCACGCCAGCAACTACAGCGCACCACGGGCAAGCCTGACCATCGTCGGCGATCTGATGCGCGCGCAGGCGGAAGCGGTCGCCGAAGAACTGAGCAGCCGCCTGCCGCGTAGCGCCGGCGCTAGCGAAATCCCGCTGGCCACGTTGCCGGCTGGCGGCGAACAGCGGATCGCCCACCCGGCCGCGCAGGCGCATCTGTTGATCGGACTGCCAGCGCTCAAACGCGGCGATGCCGATTTCTTCCCGCTGCTCGTCGGCAATTACACGCTCGGCGGCGGCGGCTTCGTTTCGCGTTTGATGAAGGAAGTGCGTGACAAGCGTGGCCTGGCGTACAGCGTCAGCAGCTATTTCATGCCGCTCGCCTACCGTGGCCCGTTCCAGCTCGGCATGCAGACCAAGAAGGCGCAAGCCAACGAAGCCCTGACGGTCAGCCGCCAGGTGCTGGCCGATTTCCTGGCCAACGGGCCGAGTGCAGACGAAATGCAGGCGGCCAAGCAGAACCTGATCGGCAGCTTTCCCCTACGCCTCGACAGCAACCGCAAGCTGCTCGACAACGTCGCGCTACTCGGTTTTTATCAGTTGCCGCTCGATTATCTCGACACCTATCAGGCGAACATCGAAAAAGTGACCCTGGCCGAGATCAAAGCCGCTTTTGCGCGGCATCTACTGCAGGCCAATCTGCAGACCATCATCGTCGGCGGGGATTGAGTCGCTGAATACGGTCCGGATCATCGGCGGCGAATGGCGCCGCCGCCTGCTGCGCTTTCCCGATGGCGAGGGACTGCGGCCGACACCTGACCGGGTGCGCGAGACCCTGTTCAACTGGCTGGGTCAGGATTTGCACGGCTGGACCTGTCTCGATCTGTTCGCCGGCAGTGGCGCGCTCGGCTTCGAGGCCGCCTCGCGTGGTGCCGCCAGCGTACTGCTGGTCGATCGCTTACCGGCGGTGGTCGCCGCACTGCAGAACAACGCGCGTCTGCTGGACAGCGACGGCCGGTTGCGGATTGTGCGCGCGGATGCGGTAAGATTCGTCCGTTCCACGACTGCGCGCTTCGATCTGCTGTTCCTCGATCCGCCGTTTCATCAGGGCTGGTTCGACAAGCTCGCCGGCTGCGTCGCCGGTCTGCTCAAGGAAGACGGGCTGATCTACGCTGAGTCGGAACGGGTCCTGGATGCCTGCGGACCGTGGCGCAGCGTACGCCGCGATCGTGCCGGCCAGGTGTACTATCACTTGCTGCGACGAGACACCGATGCCCCTTAACGGACGGGTTGCCATCTATGCCGGCACTTTCGATCCCCTGACCCTTGGTCACGAGGATCTGGTGCGCCGCGCCTGCCAACTTTTCGACCGGGTGATCGTCGCCATTGCCCGCAGCCAGCCGAAGCGACCGTTATTCACCCTCGATGAGCGGGTGGCAATGGCGAGCGAGGTGCTCAGTGTGTACCCGAATGCCGAAGTCTGCGGCTTCGATGGTTTGTTGATGGATTTCCTGCATCAGCGTGAAGCAAAGGTGATCATCCGCGGATTGCGCGCGGTATCCGACTTCGACTACGAGTTTCAAATGGCCGGGATGAACCGCAACCTCTATCCCGAAGTGGAAACGGTTTTTCTGACGCCAGGCGAACAATACATGTTCATCTCGGCGACGATGGTCCGCGAAATCGCCATTCTCGGTGGCGATGTCGGGAAATTCGTCCAGCCAGCGATCAGCGCCCGACTGGCCAGACACGTCCGAGAAATATCAACGAAATGAAGGAATAGCAAGCATGGCTCTGATTATTACCGACGAGTGCATCAACTGCGACGTCTGCGAGCCCGAGTGCCCGAACGAAGCCATCTCGCAGGGTGCTGAAATCTACGAGATCGATCCGAACAAGTGCACCGAATGCGTCGGTCATTACGATACGCCGCAATGCGTCGAGGTCTGTCCGGTCGATTGCATTCCGAAAGACCCGGCGCATCCGGAAAACGAAGAACAGTTGTGGGTTAAATACGAAAAATTAACCGGCAACCAGCGCGCCTGATTCCTGACCGGTCTCTCGCTTGCGACGTGCCTCCCGGACAACGCGGTTTGATGTCGTGCGGCTCGCCGGGATGGGTGCGCCGCACGACATCAAGCGCGCGTACCGCGCTCGATGATCACGCCGACGCGGCCGACGTTGCGCATGATTCCCAGTTTGGCCAGCGAGACGCGCACCCAGGCGGCGCCGAATTCCTCGAGCAGCAACGTGGCGATAAAATCGGCCAGCCGTTCTAGCAGCTTGAAATGACGGACAGACAGTTCGCTATGCAGGCGGTCGACTACTGCCGCATAGTCGATCGTATCGCCAATGTGGTCACTACGACCGGCCTGTGCATGCGACAGGCCGATCTGCAACGAGATTTCGACGGTCTGCGGCAGCGCCTGCTCGCGAGGATAAATGCCAATATGCGTCGCAATGCGCAAGTCATTGATGAAGATAAGGTCCATGAACACGTACCGACAGGGTGTAGAATCAGGCGGAGTGGGTTGTTCAGTCAACCACGCCATGACCAGATCGTCGGGCAGGGCCACCCATTGCGAATTGGTCGCGTCACACGATCAGCCGATGACGGTTTGGTCGATGGCAAACTGAAAATACAAGACTCCCGCTCGCGGCGACAAACCGTGCATAGTAACCAACATTCCTGTCGAGAGCACAGCCGACCGACCACTATCCGTTCATGCCGTCGACACTGACCATTCTGCTGGCGGGTGCTGCCGCCTACCTGCTCGGTTCCATTTCCTTTGCCCTGCTCGCCAGTCGCCTGTTCGGGTTGGCTGATCCGCGCACCTACGGCTCGAAAAATCCCGGCGCAACGAACGTCTTGCGCAGCGGCCACCGTGGTGCGGCCATCGTTACGCTGCTCGGCGACGTCCTCAAAGGCTGGCTGGCGGTTTTCCTGGCCAAACACTATGCTCAAAGTGGGGAATTGAGCATCGAAATCGTCGGCTTGGTTGCCGTGGCCGTCTTTCTTGGCCATTTGTTCCCGATTTTCCTCAAATTCAAAGGCGGCAAAGGCGTCGCGACGGCGGCCGGCGTGCTGCTGGCGATCGATCCTTGGCTCGGCCTGGCCACCTTGACCACCTGGCTGACAGTCGCCTTCACCTTGCGCTATTCATCGCTATCCGCGCTGACGGCCGCCGTCGCTGCGCCGCTCTATGCCTGGCTGCTGGCAATGCCTGCTGCGCTAGTGCTCACTGTCGGGGCAATCGCCGTTGCACTGGTCGGCAAGCACTGGTCGAACCTGCAGCGTCTCCTGGCCGGCAACGAACCAAAAATCGGCGCGCGTAAAAAGTCCGCAGCACCGCCGCCCGACCAACCGCAGCCATGATCGGAAGGAATTCCCCATGAATGAAAAAGCCCTGGACGCTGCCAGTTTGCAACTGGAGACCGTCGAACGGCAGACCGGCGATTCGCCGCGCTATTCGATCATCTGGCTGCACGGACTGGGCGCCGACGGTCATGATTTCGAACCGATCGTCGATGAATTCGATTTTGATCGTCTGCCGGCGATCCGCTTCATCTTTCCACATGCGCCGATGCGCGCGGTGACGATCAATGGCGGCTACGTGATGCGTGCCTGGTACGATATCGTCTCCATCGATTTCAAGCCGGGTCGCGAGGAAGAAGAAGGCGTCCGCCTGTCGGCAAAACAGATCGAAGCGCTGATCGAGCGCGAGAATTCGCGCGGCATCGCCGACTCGCATATTCTGCTCGCCGGCTTTTCGCAAGGCGGTGTCGTTGCCCTGCACACCGGCCTGCGCCACCCGCGCCGATTGGCGGGGATCCTGGCGCTCTCGTGCTACATGGCGCTCACCGATACCTTGGCCAGCGAAAGCAGTGCCGCCAACCGCGAGGTGCCGATTTTCATGGCCCACGGCCGTCACGACGCGGTCATTCCTTACGATTTTGGCAAGCGCTCGGCCAAACTGTTGCAGGCGCAAGGCTACGCCCTCAAATGGCATGCCTACGAAACCGAACATAGTGTTTGCTACGAAGAAGTGCGCGACATCGAAGCCTGGCTGCAGGAGGTACTCGTCGCTGCCGGCTGATGACCATGCCAGCGCTGTCGCGCTTGCCGATTGCTCAGCCCTGCTCGATCGTTGCGCTGAACGCGCAGAATTCGGCACGGCATCGACGCGCAAGTCTCTTGCAATACTTCCAGCCCAGCCGAATTTCTATGCACCTGCTTGAAGCGGTAGCCCTGGAATTCGATTCAACGCACCTGACCAGAGAAGGTCACCTTGGTCTTCGGAAAACGATGGACGGGAAGCGATGTGTCCGGAAAGAGCGACAAGTTACAGGCGGGTCGCGGCGGGGAACAGAAGCAGAAATGGGCCGGATATTTCGATCTAACCCATTGAATTTATGGCGCGCCCGAGACGATTCGAACGTCCGACCCCTGCCTTCGGAGGGCAGTACTCTATCCAGCTGAGCTACGGGCGCGCGGAGGCGCAAGAGTAACCGGTTTGTTGGTCGGAGTCCACCGGCAAAGCTTCATTTTCAAGAGGCTGCGGTCCGCATCAGTCAGTTGCGTGCTCATTGGCGACAGATATTACAATCCGGCGATGTCCAGTCTCCGCTTCCCGGCTGCCGGCCTGCTGCCGCCGGAAACCGCGCCGAATCGACTCCTTCGCGCATCTGATCGCCGACTATTGCTGCCTGATCCTCTTTGTTTCACCAGAATGACGAACGATGATTTACCCACCAATCGCAGCGATCATTTTCGACCTCGACAACTGCCTGCTCGATCCGAGGGAACTTGGCGACGGACTGGTCGAACCGCTCATTGCAGCGATCCGTCGAGCGAATCACGCTACGCTGAGCGAGAGAGACCTGCAGGCTGCTCTCGATGATCTTTGGTGGCGACCGTTCGACAAGGTTGCTGACGAGTGGCATTTTTCTGAAAGCATGCGTATGGCTGGCTGGCGGGCCTGCGCCGCGCTACGGATAGAAGGCCGACTGCATGGTTATGACGATTTGATGGTGTTGAACGAGTTGCCGATGACCACTTTTCTGGTCACTTCCGGCTTTCAGCATCTGCAGCACAGCAAGATCCGGGCTCTGGGCATCGGCAAGCGATTTGCCGAAATCCATATTGACGCTATCGACGATCCGGGTCACCCGGGTAAGCAAGCCATTTTTCAGCAGATTATCTGTCGTTGGCAATTTCCTGCGCAACAAGTCATGGTTGTCGGCGACAGTGGCGAATCGGAAATCGCCGCTGGAAACCGCTTGTCGATGTGCACCGTTCAGCTGCTTCGTCCCGCCGTGGAGCCGGTAAGCAACGCCGACCACCATGTCGCCGACTTATGGCAATTGAAGGCCTTGCTCGGCCTCTGACGATACTTCGAACGTTGAGCGCTTGATTTGGCCGCGTGCTGCCCGGCTTTTCAACTGGCGCTTCGAAAGCGGATTTCCCTCTGGAACGTTGTTGCAACGCCAATGCGCGGCAATTGCTGTCCATGACACCGCATGGCAGGGTTGACAAAATTCAGCCGATCTGGCTTAGCCATTACACTGGGCGCCTGCGCATTTCGAATGATTTTCGTTCAGCAGTGATGAACATCGAACATGATCGACGCCGCCACCCCGACAATTTCACCTGAATTGCTCGCCGTCGAAGGTCTGCAAGAGTTGGCTGCGGATCAATACGGTGCGGCAATTGCACTGTCTATCGGTCAGGCTCGACAGGTGTTTCGCTGGATCGCGCCGGGCCGGTTCATGATGGGCTCACCGCCCGATGAAGCGCAACGTGGCGCCGGCGAGACGCAGCATGAGGTCATCTTCAGCCGTGGCTTCTGGCTCGCCGATACTGCTTGCACGCAAGCGTTCTGGCTGGCGGTGTGGCCGGTTAACCCAAGTCATTTTCAGGATCACGCGCAGAATCCGGTCGAGAATGTCAGTTGGCACGACGCGCAAGGTTTTCTCGCCGAGTTGAACCGGCGTCTCCCCGGTTTATCGGCGCGATTACCGAGCGAGGCGGAATGGGAATATACCTGCCGCGCAGGTTCGAGCACTGCTTTTGCCTTTGGCGATTCGATCAACACCGATCAAGCCAATTTCAATGGCAATTTCCTTTGTCCCGGAAGTGCCAACGGGGTCTATCGGCAGCGGACAGTCACCGTTCATGCGCTGCCGGCCAATGCCTGGGGCTTGTACCAGATGCATGGCAACGTCTGGGAATGGTGTGCCGACTGGTTCGCCGACTATCCATCCGCCGCGCAGATCGATCCGCGTGGTCCGACGTTCGGCAATATGCGCGTGCTGCGCGGTGGTACCTGGGGCGATCCGGCACGCTACCTGCGATCGGCGACCCGCAGTCGCATCGAACCGGCTTACCGGCCGCGCAGCAGCGGGTTGCGCATCGCTCTCGGAAAGATTTGAATCCGGCAATGGATAAGCGACTGCCGCTGACCGTCGTATGCCGGACGCGATCCCTGACGCACGAATTAAGGACCTTTTCTCGTGCAGAAGAACAATGATCTGCCGTGGCGAGGGCAGACAGCGCCGCGCTGGCCCCACTTCTCTTGCCGACGAATTCAGACATCGGCGCAAACTGATGTTAGTCTTGCCGCCCTGAATCACTGCCAGTCAAGCAGGCGTGCTTATCACTGGTCCGCCGCAAGCGGCGGGCTTTCCTTGGACGACCGCGCAGCGGCGTCAGTTTGATTGGATCGACGCGTGCATATGGCCATCGAAGAAGAACCGCGCAAGAAACGCGCTGCACCGCGGCAAAGCCGTGCGGGTGCCAAGTCAATGTCGCAGGATCCCGATTCGCGACCTGAGGAACGTCCCTTCATCGTCGGGATCGGCGCTTCCGCAGGCGGACTGGAAGCCTTGAGCCTGCTGTTGCCCAATCTGCCGAAAAATCTCGGTCTGTGCTATGTCGTCGTCCAGCATCTGTCGCCGACGTATCGCAGCATGATGTCGCAATTGCTCGGCCGCGAAACGACGATGCCGGTCAAGGACATCGAAGACGGTGTCGCGCCGCAGCCGAACACGGTGTACATCACCCCGCCGAACCGGAACCTGACCTTGACCGGCGGATTGTTCCGCCTGGTCGAACCGGCGCGCGAATCACTGCCCAAACCATCGGTGAATCGGTTTTTTGCCTCGCTGGCCGAGGAAATCGGCGAATCGACGATCGGCATCATTCTCTCCGGCACCGGTTCCGACGGCGCGGCTGGCACGCATGCCATCAAGGCCGCCGGGGGGTTTACCTTCGCGCAGGACCCGGAAACGGCCAAATACTCTGGTATGCCGCAGTCGGCAATCGATACCGGGAGCGTTGACTGGATTCTGCCGCCGGAAAACATGGGGGCAGAAATCAGCCTGATCGTCTTGAATCGCGGCCTGATTCCCGTCGCGACACAAGCCGCCAGCGCACCGGCAACGCTGAAAACGCTGCTCGGCAAGGTCCGCGCGCGCACCAAAGTCGACTTTTCGCAATACAAGGAACCGACACTCTGGCGGCGCATCGAGCGGCGCATGGCGGCCAATCACGTCAGTACGCTGCAGGATTATCTGCAGGTGGTCGATCGTCTTCCGGCCGAACTCGACAAGCTGTGCAAGGACATTCTGATTTCGGTCACCGCTTTTTTTCGCGACAGCGACGCCTTCGCTCGTCTCGACCGCGTGGTGGCCGACATCCTGGCCAACAAGCAAGCCGGCGACGATATCCGTGTCTGGGTCGCGGGGTGTGCGACCGGCGAGGAAGCCTACTCGCTGGCCATCCTCTTCGCCGAACGGCTCGGGGCGGCGTTCGATCAATACCGTTTGCAAATCTTCGCCACGGATATCGATCTCGACGCGATGGCGTTGGCGCGACGCGGGATTTTTGCAGCTTCCAATCTGGCGCATATCGACCGCGCGCGCATTCGCGCGCATTTCACACCGCACGGCGATCGCTACGAAATCAACAAGAACTTGCGCGACGTGGTGATCTTCGCCCGGCAGGACCTGGTGCAGGATCCGCCTTTTCTGCGCCTGGACCTGATCAGCTGCCGCAACGTGTTGATTTATTTTCAGAGTGAGTTGCAGGCGCGACTTTTGTCCGTCTTCCACTACGCTTTGAATCCAGGCGCCTATCTCTTTCTGGGCAAATCGGAAGGCATCTTCCATCAGGAAAACCTGTTCAGCGTGGTTGATAAGGAAGGCCGGCTGTACCGCCGTCACGGCAGTATCGCCCGCCTGCCGATGATACGCTCGGAAATCCAGTTGCCGGCGGCCGGGTTGAATCAGTACCAGCGGCCGAGCAAACCGGCGACGCCGCTCGGTTACGAAAACATTCTCATCGAAGCGGCGGGACGCCATTTCATCCCGACCAGCATTCTGATCAACAGTAAATTCGAAATTCGTCACATCCACGGTGACGCCAGCAAACTGCTCAACGTTTCCCCCGGCAAACCGGCTTTCGATCTGATTTCGCTCGTTCGCCGCGAACTGCGTACCGAAATGCAGGTGTTGCTGCGTCAGGCGCAAGTCAAACAGAGTGTCGTTGTCGGACGTCCACGGCATATCAAGGCGCTGGATCCGGCGCGTGGCTTGCGTTTGTCGGTACACCCGGTACTCGATAGCGGCATCGAAGCCTTGTTCATGGTCTGTATCGAGTGGCTGCATCCCGGCTCGGGCAAGAATGTCAACGACGACGATAGTGCCTCCGCCAAGGAACTCGAGGACGAACTCTCGGCGACACGGGAACATCTGCAGACCTTGGTCGAAGAACTCGAGACCTCAAACGAGGAAATGCAGGCGCTCAACGAGGAAATCCAGGCGTCGAACGAAGAAATGCAGGCCTCCAACGAGGAACTCGAAGCGTCTAACGAGGAGCTGCAGTCGACCAACGAGGAACTGGCGACGGTCAATGAGGAACTGCAGATCAAGACCGTCGAAATGCTGGAATTGAACACCGAACTGGAATGCATTCAGAACAGTGTCGATTATCCCCTGCTGGTCCTCGACGGCAACTCCTGCCTGCAGCGCTTCAACAGTGCGGCGGCGCGTCTGTTCAAGCTGTCCAATACCCAGATCGGCCGCCAGTTGCGTGACCTGATTCTGCCAGTGGGCATCCCCGATCTGCTTGCTGACAGTCAGCAGGTGATCCAGACGCAAAATGCCATCGACCGTCAGATCGTCAATGCCTATCACCGGCACTACGCCCTGCATCTTGCACCGCTGCTGCACGACACGCAGAAATCGGCCGGCGTGATCCTGCTCTTCGCCGACAACACCAGTTATTACGAGATCGAACGTTCGGCACGGGAAATGCAGGTCCGGCTGATGGCGGTGATGAACAACTCGGTGTCGCTGATGGCGGTCAAGGATGCCTCCGGTCGTTACCAGTTCGCCAATCCCCGTTTCGATCAGACTTTCGGTTTCACTCCGGGACAGGCGATCGGCAAAACCGATCTGCAGATTTTTCCGGAAGCCGTGGCCAAGGTCTGCCGGGAAAGCGAGCTGGAAGCCATCCGTTTGCGCAAAGCGATCGAGCGCGAGGAAACCTTGCCGTTGCAGGGAGGCAAACGCCATTTTCTGAGCATCCGTTTCCCTCTGTTCGACGATGACGGCGCAATCACCGGCATCTGCTTCCAGGCCATCGACATTACCGCGCGTCGTGATGCCGAAGATCGTTTGCGTTTGGCGGCACTGGTCTTCGAGCGCGCCGCCGAAGGCGTAGTGGTCACTGACGCCGAGCAGACCATCCTGACGGTGAACGATGCCTTCACCAACCTGACCGGTTATCAGCGCGAAGAAGTCATTGGCAAGAAGCCGAGCCTGCTTCGTTCCGAAAAAACATCTCTCGAGCTGTATCAAGAGATGTGGGGGAAATTGCATAGCAGCGGGATGTGGGCAGGACAAATCTGGAATCGTCGCAAAAATGGCGAGACCTATCTCGAATGGTTGACCATCAACGTGGTGAAGAACGAACAAGGCAAGGTGATCAATTACCTCGGCATGTTCAGCGACATCACTGCCGCACGCGCTTCCCAACAGCGGATCGAATACCTGGCCACCCATGACGAACTGACCGGGCTACCGAACCGCACCTTGTTCAACGACCGTCTGCAACTGGCTTTGGCCCGTGCGCATCGCTCGCGCGAAAGTATCGGTGTGGTCTTCATCGACCTCGACAACTTCAAAGTGGTCAACGATACCCTGGGCCATGACAGCGGTGACCAGCTGCTTTGCCAGGCGGCGAAGAGATTGCTGGATTGTGTGCGCAGCGAAGACACCGTCGCACGTCTCGGCGGCGACGAATTCGTCGTCCTGCTCGAAAACGCCAATCGTCAACTGGCTTCGCAGACCGCAGAAAGGATCCTCAAAACCCTGAGCGGCACTTACCAATTCGACGAGGAAGAATGCTTCATCAGTGGCAGTATCGGTGTCAGCATCTTTCCTGACGATGCAGAAGATGCCAGCGAACTGATGCGGAACGCCGACTCGGCGATGTATCGAGCCAAGGATCAAGGCAAAAACACCTTCCACTTTTTCACCGCCGACCTCGGGGCGCAGGCCACGCGTCGTCTGACGCTCGAAATGGGCTTGCGACGGGCGATTGTCAATCACGAGTTGTTCCTCAATTATCAACCGCAGGTCAACCTGGATACCCGGGAAGTGATCGGTGCCGAAGCACTGGTTCGCTGGCGTTGCGCCAACGAAATCATCGAACCGACGGTGTTCATTCCGATCGCCGAACAGAGCCAGATCATTTTCGCCATCGACGAATGGGTGCTCGGCGAAGCGTGTCGTCAGATCGGCGAATGGGATCGCGCCGGGATGCCGCCCATCCGGATGAGCGTCAACATTTCGGCGCGTCATTTCCGCAAGGAAGGGATGGCTGGCGAACTGATTCGCATCATTCAGCAACACGACATCCCCGCGCAGCGCTTGTGTCTGGAAATCACCGAAGGGGTGCTGATGGATATCGACCATGCGCAGAAGATGCTCGCCGAGCTGGTGTCCTTTGGGCTGACGATCAGCATCGACGATTTCGGGACCGGTTTCTCGTCGCTCTCCTATCTCAAGCGCTTTCCAATCCACGAGCTGAAAATAGCCCGCAGTTTCGTCGACGGCGTGTCGATTGACGCCGACGACCGCGCGATCGGCACGGCGATCATCGCCCTGGCCCGTCATCTCGGTTTGAGCGTTGTCGCCGAAGGCGTTGAACTGCTGGCACAGGCCAGCGAACTGAATACCTCCGGCTGTCAGAACGGACAAGGTTTTCTCTATGCCCGACCGATGTCAGCGGAAGCGTTTGCCGACTGGCTGCAGAAACATTCGGACAGCATTCATATGCCCAAGCAGGCCACCTGAATCGACTGTCGGTGAAGTTGCGAAAAAATGGCCGCTCATGCCGGCCATTATTATGCCAACGCCTGCAATATCTCGCTGATTCATAATGAAAAATACCAGCGGACCAGCCGCTTGTGGATTTTCTGGATTCACTCCCGGGTGTATCCCGTGCAGCGTCCGGAGCGTTCCACTGGACGGTACAAATCCGTAGAGATCAATACTATGGCGCGCGATTGCCTGAGTCGGTAATCGGGGTTATATTAGATTTTTCTGATGAACAGGATGAGCCCAGATGAGCAAGTCATTCACGACGATCACGACCGATGTCTCCAAAGCGCTCGGAACCTTGCGCAACGAAATTCCGGAGACGATGCATGCATTCAATGCGATGGGCAAGGCGGCGCTATCGGCCGGCGTATTGTCGGCACTGGATAAGGAGTTGATCGCTTTGGCCATCGGCGTGGCCAGCCGTTGCGATGCCTGTGTCGGATTTCACGTCAAGGCATTGATTCGTTTAGGAATGACTCGTGAGCAACTGATGGAAACTCTGGCGGTGTGCACTTATATGGGCGGTGGTCCCTCGCTGATGTACGCCGCCGAAGCCGTACGCGCTTTTGAGGAATTCACCGCCGGCCGGAATGCGCCGCAGAAAGCTTGACGTCCGGATTAAATGTCGGCGAGAAGTTTCTGCAGTTCACCGTCGGCGTACATTTCACGCATGATATCGCAGCCGCCGATGAATTCACCGCGCACATACAACTGCGGAATCGTCGGCCAGTTGGCGTAAACCTTGATGCCGTCACGGATCTGCGGATTTTCCAGCACATTGACGCTCAGGAAATCGGTGACGCCACAAGCCTTGAGGATTTGCACCGCGGTGGCCGAAAAGCCGCATTGTGGAAATTGCGGCGTTCCTTTCATGTACAGCGCGATCGGGTGAGAGTTGACTTGTTCTTTGATGATTTTTTGTACATCCATTAGAAGACCTCGTATCCAGGATAAGCGACTGATATAGTCAACTAGCAGTCTACCGACTGGCAAGGCGGATCGTCAAGAAAGTGCTGACTCAATGGCCGTGTGCGATGAAGCGTCAGTCGCAAGAGACGCAGCCAGCGAGAGGTATCGCTGAGAGAAGCGATCCGGGTACAGCGTAGGTTGCCTTGTTTTCCACGATTCGACTGGTTATTGCTGACGGTGGTTATACCGGTGTCTTGGTGACCTGGACACCGACGATCGTCAAACGAACCGAACACCATCGCTTCGTGGTATTGCCAAAGCGCCGGATCCTGGAGCGAACCTTTACTGCGCTGGGCTGGTCTCGCTGACTCCCGAAAGACTACGCGCTTTACCCGGAGAGTGCCGAAAGCATGATCCACATCGCCGCCGCTCATCTGCGGCGGCGGCTGGCGTAGCGACTGGACAGGTTCTTAATCACCACTTCTCAGGAAACAGCCTGAAACGACGCTTCGTGACCCCATTTCAACTGGCTGAAAATGGCTAGCGCACCAAGCAGCATGAAGACACCCATGCTGCAGGCCAGGTACAGCGTCGATCCCCAGAGCAATGGTGCGACGATACCGGCAACCAGCGTATTGCAGGCAGACTGAATGAACATCTGACACGATGCTGCCAAACCACGTTGTTCGGGGAACAGATCGAGCGCCATCAAGGTCAGGCAAGGCATCAGCAAAGCCATGCCGAGCGTAAATCCGAACAGCGGCAGGATGCTCCACGGCAAACCCGGCTGTAACGACAGACTGATGCCGACATTGGCGACGACCGCCAGAGTCATCAGGGCATAGCCGATAACGATCGACTTCAATGGCGACAGGATACCGGCGAATCTTCCGGCCAGGAAAGAGCCGATCAGCAGGCCGGTCATCGCTGGCCCGAACAGCCAGAGGAAGCTGGTCGACGACAGGTGCAGATGGCTTATCAGAAACACCGGCGCCGAGACGATATAGACGAAGAAGCCGGCAAAGTTGAACGCCAGCGCGAAACAGATGCGCAGAAACGGGAGTGAGGTGAGTACTTGCCGATAACTTCTGGTCAGGTCGCGCGGTTTCAGCGAGCGGCGCTGAAACGAAGGCAAGGTTTCCGGCAAGTGGAACCAGCAGATCACCG
This sequence comes from uncultured Candidatus Accumulibacter sp., assembly GCA_964428215.1. Classification (GTDB taxonomy): domain Bacteria; phylum Pseudomonadota; class Gammaproteobacteria; order Burkholderiales; family Rhodocyclaceae; genus Accumulibacter. Next base: position 24,399 of record CAYRXO010000012.1, read on the forward strand.
CCAACGTCGCACTGAACAGCAACAGAAAGGCGAACACCGAGCGCCAGCCGAACCAGGCTTGCAGCCATCCACCGAATATCGGCGCAATGACTGGCGCCAGGGCAAAAATCATCATGATCTGCGAAATCACCCGCTGTCCTTCTGCGCCCTGATAGAGATCGCGCACGATGGCCCGGCCGACGATGATCCCGGCGCCGGCCGTCATTCCCTGTATCGCCCGGAATAACCACAGCACGCCGATACTTGGCGCCAGCATGCAACCGAGCGACGCCAGCGCATAGAGGATGACGGTGGCCAATAACAAGCGACGGCGACCAACGGCGTCAGAAATTGCCCCATGCCAGAGCGTCATCAGCGTCGAGGTCAGCAGATAGGCGGTCAGCGTCTGCTGGACCTGCCAAGGTGTGCTTTGCAGCGAGCTGGCGATGTCGACGAAGGACGGCAGATAGGCGTCCACCGAAAAAGGGCCGACAGCGACCAGCGCTGCCAAGAGGATCGCCAGTCCGCGCGGTGTGGCGATGATTCTCTTTCGATCCACCTTAGGTAATTCGTACATGAACTGTCTCATTCTTTGGTGAAACGGCGGAATTGCACGGCTTCGGCAACGTGTCGCGAGCTGATGCGGTCGCATCCCTCTAAATCGGCAGCTGTGCGGGAAATCTTGAGCAGACGATGGTAGGCGCGCGCGGAAAGCTCGAAACGTCGAATCGCTTGCTTTAATAAGCTTAACGCCGATTCTTCGGCGAGGCAATGCTGATCGATTTCACGCGTTTCGAGCAGCGCATTGGCCTTGCCCTGCCGCTCGAGCTGTCTGTCGCGCGCCTGCCGCACCCGGGCGCGAACGACCGCTGACGTTTCACCGTCGGGCGGCTGCTGGAGAACCTCGGCCGGGACAGCGGGTACTTCCAGTTGCAAATCGATCCGGTCGAGCAAGGGCCCGGATAGCCGACTGCGGTAGCGCAGGATCTGATCCGGCGTGCAGCGGCAACGGCGATGGGCATCGCCATGAAAGCCACAGGGGCAGGGATTCATCGCCGCAACGAGCTGGAATTGCGCCGGAAACTCGGCGTGTCTCGCCGCGCGCGAGATATGGATCCTGCCGCTGTCGAGCGGTTCGCGCAGTGCTTCGAGCACCCGGCGGTCGAATTCGAGAATTTCGTCGAGAAACAGCACACCGCGGTGCGCGAGTGAAATTTCTCCTGGATGCGGCACGCTACCGCCACCGACCAGCGCTGCCGTCGACGCCGTGTGGTGCGGTGCCCGATACGGATGCCGGCGGAAATTTTCCGGGCGAAACTGTCCGGCCAGCGACAGGACGGCGGCCGATTCCAGCGCCGCGGCACGCGTCATCGGCGGCAACAGCCCCGGCAGTCGACTGGCCAGCATCGATTTGCCGGTTCCCGGCGGACCGGCGAGCAAGAGCGAATGTCCGCCAGCGGCGGCAATTTCCAGCGCCCGCTTGGCGTGCGCCTGTCCGCGCACATCGATCAGGTCGGGATAGCCGTCGTCCGGGTCTGAAGTTTCAGTCGCCGGTTGGCATTCGCGCAACGGCTGTTGGCCGCTGAGATGGGCGCAAATCTCGAGCAGCGTGTTCGCACCGAGTACGCGTACCTCGCCGGCCAATACCGCTTCACGGGCGCTGCTGGCTGGCAACACGAAATGACGGCCGCGACTGCCCGCCGCCAGCACCATGGCCAGCGCACCGCGGATGGTCCGGATTTCTCCGGAGAGCGACAACTCACCGGCGAATTCGTGTTCGGCCAGCCGCTCGCCTGCCAGCTGTCCGGAAGCGACGAGGATGCCGAGGGCGATCGGCAGGTCGAAACGCCCGGATTCCTTGGGCAGATCGGCCGGTGCCAGATTGACGGTGATGCGCTTGTTCGGGAATTCGAAACCGGAATTCTGCAGTGCGGCGCGGACCCGGTCGCGGGCTTCCTTGACTTCGGTGTCCGGCAGACCGACCAGGGTGACGCTAGGCAAACCGCCCGCCAGATGAACTTCGACCGCCACTTCCGGTGCGGAGAGTCCATCGAGACCGCGGCTATGAACAATGGCGAGCGGCATGTTGTTGGCGGAAGCAGTTCAATGAATACTCGCGCGAAGACTCAGCAATCTCCCCGCTTCTCGTCGGGGAGGGGCAGAGCAGCCATCTTTTCGCTCCTCGAGAAGAGGGTCCAGGGGCGGGAGGAGGACAGCCCAGCCATGCTTCATGGTTATCGAAATGAATCCCTGCCCACTTTCAACACGTAAAAAACAGACCAAGCCGTCACGCCGTGCCCGTCGATAGAACCTGTCTATTGCGGCGGAATGTTCTCCAGTTTCTGCAAGCGATCCTCGAGTTCGTTCAGTTTGGCGCGGGTGCGCTGCAGGACCTGTGTCTGGATGTCGAACTCTTCGCGGCTGACCAGATCGAGTTTCGTGAAAAAACCGGCCAACAGCGCACGCGCATTTTTCTCGACTTCTCCAATCGGGCTGTTGGCGACCACTTTGCTCAGTCGGGCGGCGATGTCGTCGAGGATACGAGGGTCAATCATCGGGAATCTCTCCGGTGGAAAGCCACGCTCGGGTGCAGACCGGTGAATGCCGGCAAACCCTGCACGAACGTGGTGCATCGTCTGTGAAATCTGCCCTGGCGCAGGGCGAGAAGCAAGCAGCAGCATTGCGGATTAAAAGCAACTTTCTGCTTTATAAGAAAAATATATTATGGCACGGAATCTGCTGAAAGGTGACTGCCTATTTCATCCGTTAAGGGGAAAAAATGAAAAAAACTGTGCTTGTCACCGCACTCAGCGCCGCGCTGAGTGCATCCGCGCCGACGCTGGCCGCCGATCCGGCCAGCGATGCCCCAGCGCCTGCGGCAACGTCCCCCGCACCGTTGACCGGCAATCTATCGCTGGCCAGCAGCTATCGCTTTCGGGGTATCGACCAGACTTTCGGCCGACCGGCCTTGCAGGGAGGCTTCGATTATGCGCATGCCAGCGGTTTCTATCTTGGTAACTGGAACTCGAACGTCAGTTCCGGTGCTGGCTATCCGGATGGCAACCTGGAGATGGATTTCTATGGCGGCTACAAGACCACTTTCGGCGATTTCGGCGTCGATGTCGGGGCGCTCTATTACTACTACCCCGGCTCATCTGTCAGCGGTCTCGGTCAAGGTCATTCCGGCACGGTGAACAACAAGGAAATCTATCTCGGCAGCACGTGGAAATTCCTGTCGCTGAAATATTTTTATGCCATCGATGACTACTTTTCGCTACGTGGTGTCGACAGCGCCGGCATGAACACCGACCAGCGCACGCGCGGTACGCAATACCTCGATTTCGCGCTCAGTTATGACCTGGGCGACGGTTGGGGAATCAACGGGCATGTCGGGCACCTGCGTCTGCGCAACGTCCGAAACGGCGATTACAGCGACTGGAAAATTGGCGTCAGCAAAGACATCAGCGGCTGGCTTCTGGCCGCGTCGTATGTCGATAGCAACGCCCGTGGTGATTGTGGAGGCAGTGCCTTTGCGCCGTACTGTTTCGCCAATTCGCTGTCTGAAAGTGGCGCGACGGGCGGAAAACACAAAGACGCCGGCCGCGGCATTGCCGTCGTTTCCATCAGCCGGAACTTCTAAATCAAGGATTGTTTGCTTGGGGTGGGTCAAGCCGCCCCTCGTCTGGAGCATGCCATGAAATTGCTTACTGCCATCATCAAGCCGTTCAAGCTCGACGAAGTCCGCGCCGCGCTGTCGGATATCGGCATTCAGGGAATCACCGTCAGCGAAGTCAAAGGTTTCGGTCGCCAGAAAGGCCATACCGAGCTCTACCGCGGCGCCGAGTATGCCGTCGACTTTCTCCCCAAGGTCAAGATCGAAACCGCGATCCGCGACGAGTTGCTCGAGCAGGCGATCGAAGCCATCAGCCAGGCCGCGCGCACCGGCAAGATCGGCGACGGCAAGATTTTCATTTCGACCATCGAACAGGTCATTCGCATCCGCACCGGCGAAAGCGGTGACGATGCTTTGTGAGGATACGATCATGAGACGCTTTATTGCCTTGCTGGCGCTGCTCTGCGCCTTCTTCGGCGTCGACCCGGTCTGGGCCGATAACAAACCGACAGCCGCGGAAGCGGCGGCTCAGGTTCTTGCACCTGCGGAAACGACAAGCCGTGCCGCTCCGGCCGCCAGCACGCCGGCGTTGCCGACCGCCAACAAAGGTGACAACGCCTGGGTGATGCTCAGCGCGGCGCTGGTCATCTTGATGTCGATACCCGGGCTGGCGCTGTTCTATGGCGGTCTGGTACGCAGCAAGAACATGCTGTCGGTGCTGATGCAGGTATTCGTCACGTTCGCCCTGATCAGCGTGCTGTGGGTGAGTTACGGCTATTCGCTGGCGTTCACCGAAGGCGGCAGCTTTTTCGGCGTGTTCGACAAAATCTTCCTCAAGGGAATCACCGTCGATTCGGTCGCCGCGACTTTCAGCAAAGGGGTGGTCATCTCCGAACTGGCTTTCGTCGTCTTTCAGGGTGCCTTCGCGGCCATCACCTGTGCGCTGATCGTCGGCGCCTTCGCCGAACGCGCGCGCTTTACCGCCATTCTGCTGTTCATGGTCATCTGGTTCACCCTCTCATATCTGCCTATGGCGCACATGGTCTGGTACTGGGCCGGACCGGACGCCTACGTCGATGCCGCCGCCGCTGAAGCGGCCAACCAGACTGCCGGCTTCCTATTCCAGAAAGGCGCGCTCGATTTCGCCGGCGGCACCGTCGTGCATATCAACGCCGCCGTCGCCGGTCTGGTCGGCGCGATGCTCATCGGCAAGCGCATCGGCTACGGCCGCGAATCGATGGCTCCGCACAGCCTGACCTTCACCATGATCGGCGCCTCGCTGCTGTGGTTCGGCTGGTTCGGCTTCAACGCCGGTTCGGCGCTCGAAGCGAGCGGCGCTGCCGCGCTGGCGATGCTCAACACCTGGCTGGCCACCGCCTGCGCGGCACTGTCCTGGATGCTCGCCGAATGGCTGCTGAAAGGCAAGCCGTCGATGCTCGGTGCGGCTTCCGGTGCGGTTGCCGGATTGGTGGCGATCACGCCGGCGGCCGGTTACGTTGGTGTCACCGGTACGCTGATCATCGGCCTGCTGGCCGGCTTGATCTGCCTGTGGGGAGTCAATGGCCTCAAGCGGCTGCTCGGAGCCGACGATTCGCTCGATGTGTTTGGCGTCCATGGCGTCGGAGGCATCCTCGGTGCGCTCCTCACCGCCGTTTTCGCCAGTCCCTCGCTCGGTGGCACCGGCGTCTACGACTATGTCGCCAACAAGGTCGGCGACTACGACATGGGGGCACAGCTGATCAGCCAGTTGTGGGGCGTCGGCACGGTGATCGTCTGGTCCGCGGTCGTTTCACTGGTTGCTTACAAAGTGGTCGACCTGCTGATCGGGCTGCGCGTCGCCGAAGAGGAGGAACGCGAGGGACTGGACATCAGCTCGCACGGTGAAACGGCTTACCACCACTAAGAGCCGAACTGTAGCCGCCGGGCGGCAAACAGACCTCGAAAGCTACGCAATCGAGGTCTGATTCGACAGCAAGCGGCTTTCTTTGGCCGTTTTCCGATTCGCTTGCCTGCTTTATTGCGGAAGTTGCCAAACAAAGAAAGATCTGTTACTCGTGCCGCGCGTTGCCTATCCTGGATAAACGAGAGTCGATCTCCTCTCTAGACCCTAGGGAAGCACTGATTTAATCGGCAAGTGGGATTTCTGCAGAAATAAAATCAATTAGTTGCGTGGTAGATCGAAGTGAGAGAGCGATTAAATCAGCGCTTCCCTAGGGAAACGCAGATTTATTCCCGCCAGCCCCCACACTTAATATGACAAT
>CAYRXO010000013.1:0-29110 GCA_964428215.1 uncultured Candidatus Accumulibacter sp.
GTGATCGGGTTCGGGTGAATGTCATCCTGCGGCGCCAGTTCCGCCAGCGTCTTGTTGCTCTTCAGCACCGCCAACGCCACCTGCGCCTTGAATGCCGGCGTGTGGTTCCACCTCGTCCTTCTCGTCATGCTCTTGCTCCGGTTGCGGCTGCTTCCGCAGCCGTTCGTGGGGGCAAGGCGACCACTTATCCTGCTGTCCGAAATTCCGGCGCCACCTCTCTGAAATCCGCGGCGCCTCAATTGCCGGCAAGCGGGGCGGATGCGTCGGCGAGCACGCCGGAGTCGAGCGGCAAGCGGGCCTGGGCTGCTTGAAAGACTTCGCGCTCCTCGAAACGCACGTGCGCCGTGAGCAGGTCGGCAAAGCAGAGCAGCGTTTGCGCGTCGGGCGAGGACAATTCTGTGGCAAGACGACGCAGATCGGCATGCTCGGCCAGCGTACGCGCGACGAGAGCGTGTTCACCGCTTTGCGCCAAAAGGACTAGGATGCCCCGCTCTTCGACGCAGAAGTGCGGATCAAGCTCGGTGGCGAAGAGGTCGACGACGCGTTGCGCGAGCGCGGTAATCTCTCTGCCTTCGCCCGATTCGGCGGCGCGTCGCGCGTCGCGTGCCAGTTTCAGCGCGTTGTAGTGTTCGCGCGCGAGTTGCAACAGGGTGGGGTGGCGTTTCATCGTCGGAAAGATCGGCTGTTTGCGGGGCGTCGGTCAGTGCCGCGGCTTGGCCGCCGGCGCCGTCAAGCCCGGATGGTCGAAGAATTCGCCATACGTTTCCAGGGCATGGAGCAGTTGCCGCGCGCCCTGGCGTTGCGCTGAGGCCGTGTCCTTGTCCGCCATGGCGTCCGCCGCGGCACCGAGATCGGCGATGATCAGATGCAGTTGCTCGTCGGCTGCCGGCGCCAGCCGGCAGTTGTCGACGATGAAGGCAATTTGCGTCCTGGTTTGTTTGGCCAGCGCCTGGTAGGCGGCTGGCTGCAGTTTATTCGCATGGATGGCGTGCCGCTGCGGCTGCAGCGCGGATTGGATGTTTGCCATCCCCTGGCGCAACGGCGCGTCGGTCTGCCACTTCTGTCCGCTGTCGAGTGTTGGCTTGGCGGTGTCGTGCGCGTCGTGTGCGTGCTCGGCCGCGCCGACGGGGATAGCGGCGAGCGCGAGCGTCGTGGCGGCGATCAGCGAAAGAAAGTGGCGCGATGACATGTTTTTCTCCTGTGTGTGCGTTGAAAGCAGCGCTTGCCGGTATTTCCCGAATGTCGCCTATCCCGGCGCGCGACGGCGCTTGCCGCGGCGCACGGCGGTCAGCATCGTGACGATGAAAAGCAGCAGGGCGATGGCGTTGAGCAGGCCGCCCGCGCGGCGCAGCGCAAAGGCGTCGTCGAGTCCGCCAAAGATACGCAGGGCCAGCGAGGCGTGCAACACCAACAGCGGCACGTAAAAGTCGGGGTGATACGGAATCTTTACACGCAGCACGGCCGGAAAGATGATTGGCGCGTGCCCAAAGATCATCGAGAAAACGAAGCCGAGGCCGACGGCGTGCAGCGTCGCATCGCGCCAGGGGTGACCGGGCTGGAAGCCGCCGGCCAGCCCGAGCAGACCGGCCAGCACCAGAAAACCATAGCCGGAGAGCAGGCAGACGGCGATGAAGCGTGTCAGATCTGTGGTGCGCGCATTGCGCCGCGCGATGTCGTAGCGCAGCAGCCAGAGCGCCAGCGCCAGCAGACCGGCGGCGAACAGCGCCAGGCCCGCCTCTTGCTGCCCGTGGCTCAGCGCGGCGCCGGCGATGATGCCGCCGGTGATGACGTAGAACAGTCGTTGCGCGCCGGCCGGCGTCGGCAGGAGGCGTGTCAGTTCGATGCGTTCGCCGGCGATGGTCAGCACCAGGAAAGCCAGCCACCAGGGGACGGCAGCGGTCAGCGGTCCGCCGGCGAGCCAGACGAGGTTGCCGGCCAGCCAGCACGCGGCGCCCGCGCCGAGGATGATGGTGAAGGGCGCCACCTGCCGGCGCAGCACCTGGACGCTGGCCAATAGCAGCGTGGCGGCCGCGGCGGTCAGCAGGAGCTTGCCGAGGATCAGCGGCGCGGCGGCGAGCAAGGCGATGCCGCCGATGCCGGCGGCGGCCGGCGCCGCATAGGCCCAGCCGCGGCTCAGCGCAGCGGCGCGTTCGAGGCTGATGACTGTGCCGAGAAATGTGCAAATCATCAGCGCGCCGTGCCAGCCGGCGGCGTTCGCTGCACTCGCCGGCGTACTCCAGTCGAGGCGTGTCAGTCCGGCCAGCACACCGCCGACGAGGGAGAGCATGCCCAGTACGAGCAGCGGCACGCGGGCGGCGGGGCGCAGATCGGCCATGATCGGGACGCGCTCCTGTCGATCGCCGTCTCAGCCGCCCGCGGGCGCCGGGGTACCTTCGGGGAGGGGCTTACCGATACGGACCTGCCAGACCTCGGGGCCGCTTTCCAGGTATTCCCAAGTGAACGCGCTCTTCGATTCGGCCTGGAACTGGTAGAAGAGCGGCTTCGGGTCGTGGTCGTTCACCAGCAACAAGGCCTCACCGGCAGCCAGCGCGTCGAAGGCGCTGAAGATCAGCGGATGGCGCTCGCGGGGAATGATGTGGCGGACATCGATGGTGGTTTTGCTGCTCTGTGTCGTGCTCATGGTCTTGCTCCTCTGTCGGGTTGTTGAAGTGCTACGTGGGCTTCGTCGTCAAGAGGCCCAGCCGAAATGCTGTTTGGCGGCCTGCTCCATCAGCGAGGGATTCCAGGGCGGATCCCAGACCAGACGGACGTCGGCTTCGATCCCGGCGGGCAGGGCCTCCAGCAGCGCCGCACAGACGTCGTCGACGAGCATGGTGCCCATCGGGCAGGCCGGTGAGGTCATGGTCATCTCGATCGTCAGCTGGTCGGGGGCGATGTCGATGCGATAGATCAGGCCGAGCGCAACGATGTTCATGCCGACCTCGGGGTCGATGATCTGGCGCAGGATGTCGCGTACCTGCTGTTCGTCGATGCGTGGTGATCCAGGCGCGCTGCGGGTATTCATCGTCATGGCGTTTTAAAGATGTATAAAAAATACATCTTTATGCTAACACCGTCTTTCGCTCAAAGCAATATATTTTTTACTGCTTATAAAGTAGACTGCAGGACATGAAACTGAGCACCTTTTCCGACTACACCCTGCGCGTGCTGATGTACCTCGCGCTGCATCGCGAGCGGCTGGCGACCATTCCTGAAATTTCGGCCGCCTACGAAATTTCGGAAAATCATCTGATGAAGGTGGTTTATCAGCTGGCGCGCGCGGGAGTCATCGAATCGGTGCGCGGCAAGGGCGGTGGCATTCGTCTGGCGCGCGAGCCCGGGGAAATCCGGCTGGGACAGATCGTCCGCGCCAGCGAAGGCAGCGCGCCGATCGTCGAATGCCTGTCCGCCGACCAGGGAAAGTGCCGCATCGCCGCCGCCTGCCGGCTGGCCGCAGTTCTCGAGCGAGCCTTCGACGCGCTGTATGCCACGCTCGACGAATACACGCTCGCCGATCTGGTGCAAACGCCGCGCGGGCTGAGGATGCTGCTGGCGCGCGTGGCGTGACCTTCACGCGAAGACCCGGCAAAGAAGAGGCAGGACGTTCGTGTCCGCCAGCGGGTAGTTCTGCAAGAAGTCAGGCGTCGAACCGGTCATCTCAGCGGCTGAGAATTCGCCACAGGAGTCGCGCCAGCCAACTGGAATTCCGCAATCGACCTGTTGGCCAGGATTGGGTGATGAGCCAACAGGGGCGGAGGCAACCCGAGCGAATCAATCGGCCGGAAAAAGCGGACCCTGACACAAACGCAACCCTGTCCGGCCGGGAATTTCGGCCAGCCGCAGACGATGTCGCGGCAGTTGCGCGATGTTGCGTGTGCCGAGCAATTCGCGCAGCGTGATCAGCGCGTAGCCACGCGCTCGCCAGCCGCCGAGCAGTTGCTCGCCAACGTCGGCAAAACGCATGCCCTCGAGCTCGGCACGCAAAGTGAAGACCTGGTCGCCGACGCCGGCGTCGGCGGCAGCGAGTATCTGTTCGCCGGCCTGCAGCGGTGTCAGTGGCTGCGCCAGCATTTCGTCGAGCGTCGGCAGTGTGGTCGGTAGTTGCGGACAGTGCACCAGTTCGCCGTCGATGACCGGTATGAAAGGAAATTTTCCCCGACAGTCGCTGGCGTAACAGAAACCGAGCCGCTGCGTCAGGCGCAGCGCGTGGCGGTTGCTGCGCCAGCCGGCCGCGGCATGCGCGAATGGGGACTCGGCGAAAATGTCCTCGAATTGCCGGCAGGCCAGCCGCAACTGCTGTTCGCTCCATTTGTTGGCCGCATTCAGCGCCAGGTTTTCCCATTGCGCGCGGTTCCAGGCGTGGATCGCCACTTCGCAAGCCGCTTGCCGCACTTGGCGCAAGGCGGCGACGGCGCGCCGACCGATGTCGGGAGCCGGCAGCAGACGTCCGTACAAGCGTGTTCGCCGATCGTAATAGCGGGCCAGCGAATCGTCGCCGGTCTGGCGACCGCTGTAGTCGGGACCGAGCGAGAAGAAAAACGTCGCCGTAGCGTCATGCCGTTGCAGCATGTCGAGCAGCGCCGGTACGCCATACAGCGCGCCGTGACAGGTATCGACGTCGATCTTGAGAGCGATACGTTTCATGCCGGTGGCTGCTGGGATCGACCGTTTGCTCAGGGAATCCGGCGGCGTGCCAAAAGACGCCGCCACTCAAGGGGATGGAATGTCGGCACTCCGTCAGCGCAGCAGCAAGCCGGCCGCGACCTGCCGGCCTTCGCCCATCAGGATGTTGTACGTCCGGCAGGCGGCCGGCAGGTCCATCACTTCGAGGCCTTTTTGCGCGCGTACCAGCGGCTGCAGCAGTTCGGGACGCGGAAAGCGCAGGCTCTTGCCGGTGCCAAGCAGGATGATTTCAGCATCGAGCGCCGCCAGCCAGTCGAAATCGGCCAGGGTCAGCGTTTCGAAGGTGGCGGAGGTCCACTGCGGGTACAGGCGGTCGGGAAGAATCGCCAGATTGCCGCCATGACGAATGCCGTTGATGCTGACGTAATCGTCACCGTAAGCAGTGACGGTGTTCAGATGATCGTTTTTCTGGAGTTGCAGCTTCATCGAAATTGCGGCTGTGCAAACGTTAAAGTAGGATTATAACTTTTTTGTCGCTTGCCATTGCCGGGCGACAAAGCGGGAAAAACCGTCATTCCTGCTTGTCGATCAAAGAGTTGTCAGGTGACCCTTCCCTTGCTGGCCTTTTACGAGCCGAGATCATGAGAGAGTTTTCGCGTATCCAACGTCTGCCGCCTTACGTTTTCAACATCACCGGCGAATTGAAGATGGCCGCCCGCCGGCGTGGCGAGGACATCATCGACATGAGCATGGGCAACCCGGACGGGGCGACGCCGGCGCACATCACCGACAAGCTGGTCGAGGCGGCACAACGCGAGAATACGCACGGCTATTCGATTTCGAAAGGCATTCCGCGTCTGCGCAAGGCGATTTGCGACTGGTACCAGCGGCGTTATCAGGTCGAGCTCGACACGGAGCGCGAAGCAGTGGTGACCATCGGCTCCAAGGAAGGACTGGCGCATCTGATGCTGGCGACGCTCGATCGGGGCGATACGGTGCTGGTGCCGAATCCGTCGTATCCGATCCATATCTATGGCGCGATCATCGCCGGCGCAGACATCCGCTCGGTGCGCATGACGCCGGATGTCGATTTCTTCGCGGAGATCCAGCGCGGCATTCGCGAATCGATCCCGAAGCCGAAGATGCTGATCCTCGGCTTCCCGAGCAACCCGACGGCGCGCTGCGTCGATCTGGCCTTCTTCGAACGCCTGGTCGCCCTCGCCCGCCAGCACGACATCCTGGTGGTGCATGATCTGGCCTACGCCGACATCGTTTTCGACGGCGCTTTCGCCAACAATCAGGCACCGTCGATCCTGCAGGTCCCCGGTGCGCGCGACGTGGCGGTCGAATTCTTCACGATGTCGAAAAGCTACAACATGGCCGGCTGGCGTGTCGGCTTCATGGTCGGCAACAGCGAATTGTGTGCCGCACTGGCGCGCATCAAGAGTTATTACGACTATGGTACGTTCACACCGATCCAGGTGGCGTCGGTGATTGCCCTCGACGGCGCGCAGGATTGCGTCGAAGCAGTGCGCCAGACGTATCAGTCACGCCGCAACGTGCTGTGCAAGGGATTGCACGAAGCCGGCTGGCTGGTCGAGGTGCCGAAAGCGTCGATGTACGTCTGGGCACGCATTCCGGAGCATTACCAGGCGATGGGCTCGATCGAATTCGCCAAGAAACTGCTCAACGAAGCACGGGTGGCGGTTTCGCCGGGAATCGGCTTCGGCGAGTATGGAGACGATCACGTCCGTTTTGCGCTGATCGAAAACGAGGCGCGCACGCGGCAGGCGCTGCGCGGTATCAAGGACATGTTCCGCAAGGATGGCCTGCTCTGAGCGAGGCGACGACGATGAAAACGATCCAGAAATCCAGCAAACTCGACAACGTCTGCTACGACATCCGCGGCGCGGTGTTGCAAAAAGCCAAGCAGATGGAGGAAGAAGGCCATCAGATCATCAAGCTGAACATCGGCAATCTGGCGTCATTCGGCTTCGATTCGCCGGAAGAGATCCAGCTCGACATGATCCGCAACCTGCCGAATGCGGCCGGCTATTCCGATTCGAAAGGCATCTTCCCGGCGCGCAAGGCGGTGATGCACTATACGCAGCAAAAGCGCATCAAAGGCGTGACGCTGGAAGACATCTACATCGGCAACGGCGTTTCCGAACTGATCGTCCTGGCGATGAACGCGCTGCTCAACGCCGGCGACGAAGTGCTGGTGCCGGCGCCGGATTATCCGCTGTGGACGGCGGCCGTCAGCCTGTCCGGCGGCACGCCGCGGCATTACCTCTGCGACGAGAACAACGGCTGGCTGCCCGACCTGGCCGATCTGCGCGCCAAGATCAGCCCGCAGACGCGCGCGCTGGTGGTGATCAATCCGAACAATCCGACCGGCGCGCTCTATCCGGACGACTTGTTGCGCGAACTGATCGACATCGCCCGCCAGCACCAGCTGATTATCTACGCCGACGAGGTCTATGACAAAGTCCTCTACGACGGCGCGCAGCACACCGCCATCGCCTCGCTGTCCGAGGACGTGCTCACCGTCAGTTTCAACGGCCTGTCGAAAAATTACCGCTCTTGCGGCTACCGCGCCGGCTGGATGATCATTTCCGGCGATCTGCGCCACGCGCGCGACTACATCGAAGGGCTGGACATGCTGGCCTCGATGCGTCTGTGCTCGAACGTGCCGGGACAATACGCCATCCAGACCGCACTCGGCGGCTACCAGAGCATCGACGATCTGGTCGCCTCTGGCGGCCGCATGTGCCGGCAGCGCGATCTGGCTTACGAACTGATCACCGCCATCCCCGGCGTCACCTGCGTCAAGCCGAAAGCGGCGCTGTACATGTTTCCGCGCCTCGATCCGCGTTTGTACCCGATCGACAACGATCAGGAATTCATCGCCGAACTGTTGCAGGAAGAGCGCGTGCTGCTCGTCCAGGGCAGCGGTTTCAACTGGCCGGCGCCCGATCACTTCCGGCTGGTCTTCCTGCCGCACGAAGACGACCTGCGCGAAGCGATCACCCGCCTGGCGCGCTTCCTCGCCGGCTACCGCAAACGCACCGGCACGCTGGCCGGCTGAAGCGGCCGACCCGACCACACTCCCCACCTTCTTTCGACTGACGCCCTATGAAAGCTATCCACGTTGGACTCCTCGGCATCGGCACCGTCGGCGGCGGAACCTACACGGTACTCGCGCGCAACGCTGAAGAAATCACCCGCCGCGCCGGACGGCCGATCCGCATCGACATCGTCGCCGACCGCGATCCGGCACGCATCCAGGCGGTCACCGGCGGCCACTGCCGCGCGACCGACGACGCATTCGCCGTCGTCGCCGATCCGACGATCGATATCGTCATCGAACTGATCGGCGGCTACGATCTGGCCCGTCAACTGGTGCTGGCGGCGATCGCCAACGGCAAACACGTGGTCACCGCCAACAAGGCGCTGCTCGCCAAGCACGGCAACGAGATCTTCGCCGCCGCGCAGCAAAAGGGCGTCATGGTCGGATTCGAAGCCGCCGTCGCCGGCGGCATTCCAATCATCAAGGCGCTGCGCGAAGGGCTGACCGCCAACCGCATCGAGTGGATCGCCGGCATCATCAACGGCACAACCAACTTCATCCTCTCCGAAATGCGTGACAAGGGACTCCCCTTCGCCAGCGTGCTCAAGGAAGCGCAACGGCTGGGCTACGCCGAAGCCGACCCGACGTTCGACGTCGAAGGCATCGATGCAGCACATAAAGTGTCGATCATGTCGGCGATCGCTTTCGGCAGCGCGATGAACTTCGCGCAGGCGCACGTCGAAGGCATCAGCCAGCTCGACGCCGCCGACATCAAGTACGCCGAACAGCTCGGCTATCGCATCAAGCTGCTCGGCATCACCAAACGCACGCCGGAGGGTGTCGAACTGCGCGTGCACCCGACGCTGATCCCGGCCAAACGGCTGATCGCCAACGTCGAAGGCGCGATGAACGCCGTGCTGGTCAAAGGCGACGCCGTCGGCGCCACCCTCTACTACGGCAAAGGCGCCGGCGCCGAGCCGACCGCCTCGGCGGTGATCGCCGATCTGGTCGACGTGACGCGCATGCACACCGCCGACCCGGAACACCGCGTGCCGCATCTCGCCTTCCAGCCGGGCGCGATGGTCGAACTGCCGATCCTGCCGATCGCCGAAGTGACCACCAGCTATTACCTGCGTCTGCGCGTCGAAGACCGCACCGGCGTGCTCGCCGACGTCACCCGCCTGCTCGCCGACAACGGCATCTCGATCGACGCGATGATCCAGCGCGAACCGGAAGAAGGCGAAGAGCAGACCGACATCATCATGCTCACTCACCAGACGCGCGAACGGCACGTCGATCAGGCCATCGCCGGCATCGAAGCGCTGCCGGCGGTCAAAGGCAAGATCGTTCGCCTGCGTCTGGAGGAGCTGCTGTAGCGACGGACTTTCGTCCCGGCAGACGGGTGACGTCTGCCGGGCGGTGTCGTCAGATCAATCAGGCCAGCGACGAATCGTCACGCACCTTGCGTCTGGCGCTTTTCTTCGCGGCAGCGGACGGCGCCGGGTTGACGCTCGGTGCGGGCGCCACACACATGGTATGCACTTGCCTGGCGATCTCGTCGGCCACGTTGGCGTAGGCCCGCTCAGGTACAGGCGAATCGACGACCGGCACGCCATCCCGTGGCAGGAACTGAAAGCTGGCCAGCGGCAGACCTTGCCAATCGCAGCGGCGCAGAAGGATCGGCAGCACCCGCAGCGGTGTTGACATCGCCCGTTTCACTACCGCTTCGAGTTCGTGTTTGCCTGCCGGTGAATCGACAAACGCCGGGCTGAGCAGCAGCAGCACCAGCTCGGCTTCGGCCAGCGCCGCCGCGTTTTCGGCTGCCCAATCGTTTCCTGGCAGGGCTTCCTGCCGAAAAGCGAGCGCGCCGTCGGCAACGAGAGGCGCGAGCCGATCGCGCAGCGTCTGCCATTCGAACTGATCCTGGCTGGCATAACAAACATACGCGTTGACAGGCGGAGCCGGTGGCGAAGACTCGTCCAGCGGCGCTTCCGGCGCATCGGCGTCGATTTGCTCTGTTGGTGGTGATGTCGGCGCAATCACCGGCTCGGCGGCTGCCACCTTCGGGGAAGGCACGTCAGGAGGCTCATTGCTTGCCACCGCCGCTGTCTCACTCGCCGCCGGCCGTTCATTTGGCCTGACAGTGGCCGACAGCGGCGCCCAGCGGCCATCGAGCCAGCCGCGCGCCAGTTCAGCCACCCGTGCCGCGTCGAGCGTCGAGCGCGGCGGCATACGCCAGGTGGCGCCGTATGTGGACACGTCGTACAAGCGCGGCGCATCGATCGCGGCATCGGCGGGCAACAGCGAAAAAACGGCGTCGGCATCGCGCTCGAGTCCGCGCGCCAGCACGGCGTCGCCGTCTGCCGCTTGCGCCGTTTCGACGACCAGCAGATCGACGCGCGCGGGAGAAGTGCCGAACAATTGTCTGACCAGCACGACAGAAAGGCGCGCCAGGAAGTCAGAGCGCTGCGCGGCTGCGCGGGCGCTGAAGCGCACGAACAATTCGGCCAGCGCCGCCAGGCTACGGCCATCGAGTTGCAGAATGACTCGCTGGTCTGCCTTGCCGGCCGACAAAGTGGCGGCGACGATGTGTTGCTCTTGCGCGTCACGCAATCCGTCGAGCGCCGCGGCCAGGCCCTGCGCCAATGCGGCATCGTGCGGCGCATGCAGCAACAGCAGACGGCGTTCCGGAGGCTTTGCCGGCGTCTGCCGGCGCTGAAAAGCCGCCAGCCATTCGTTTCGGCGGGCCGCCGCGTTGAAAGCGACGCGCTGCACGGCGAGCGGCGATATCGGAAGGGCAGCGGCCGGATCGGCAACGATCTCGCTGTCCTCGGGCAGGGCGGCAAAAAAGGCGGCGTCCCAGGCCAGCGGCGAGTCGCCGACGATGACCAGCCGGCGGGCAGCGCCCGGCGCCTCGGCCAAAGCGGCCTGCCAGGCGATGCGGCGGCCGTACAACTCGCTGAGCGGCAGCACCGCACGCGCGATCGCCGGCGGCAGGCGCAGACGCTGCCATTCGCTCATCTGCCAGAGGCGTTCGACGAACAGTGCCGGCAACAGACCGGCCTGTTGCGCCAGACGCAGGTGCGGTCCACCGGTCTGCCAAACGGCCGAAGGCGGTGCGACCAGCGTCACCGGCCCGCCTGGCCAGCCAAGCAGAACGCGTTCCGCCAACAGCAGGCTGGCGGCCGTCGGCGTTCGCTCGGGCAGGAAAACGAACAGCGGAGACATGTTCGCACCGGTTGGACAGTCGATTGGCGGGCGGCCGAACAACAGGCGCAGCAGCGTATGGGTGACTGCAGCAAGAAGAACAGACGCTCCGAGAGACTCCAACGGCCGCAGATCGAAGTTGATGGAAAAACCAATCGCCAGCACCAGCAATGCGCTTCCTGGCAGCAAGACCAGAACGGCAAACCAGACGCTTTCCGCAGCCGCACCGGCGCTCAGACGGCCGGCGAGTTGCCTTTGCGCGATCAACCGCGGCAAGAGTAGAAAAACAGTCACCGTCAACACGCCGATCAAGGCGCAGCCGAGTGCGGCGAGCGCGCCGGCCAGCCCTTCGACCGGCGTCGCGAATGCCAGACGCCAGACGACCGAGAAGAGTGGCGGATAGGTATGTGTGGCGACAACGATGCCGGCCAAAAGGCCTGCCGTTCGCATCAGGATGCTGCGCCAAAGCAGCAGCCGGGCCGCCGAGCGATACATGAGGCGCGTTTCCAGCCTGGCGAGGGCGAGCGCACCGAGCCAGAGCGCGAGATAAATCAGCACAGCGACGAGCAGCGTACTGTACATCGACCACAAGTCGATTCCGAGTGTCAATGCGCCGACGACGCTGGTGGCACCCAGGCTGGCAAGCAACACGCCACCGACCAATGCCGTCAACATACCGACCAGCGAAGAATTCCGTAGACCGAGAAAGGCTGGCAAGAGCAGCAAGCCGGCTGCACCCGCCAGCAGCGACGGCAACAAGGAAGTGAACATGCTCAATCCGGGTGGCAAGATCGCCGCTGCGATGCTGGCACGCAAGCTTTCCGTCACGGCGTTCAACAACAGCAGGCCGACGGAAACCGTCACCGCGGCCTGTCGCGGCCAGCCCAGCCATTGCGGCAGGATGAGCAGAACGCCACCAACACCAAGCAACAGGCCGCCGCCTGCCTGCCAAAGCGTCAGATCAGGCGCCAAACCAAGCAGACGCGCGCTGAGCAGCAGCACGCTCAACGCCCCGCCGAGCGCCAAACAGCGGCCGACCGGCGGCGAGCACAGCAGTTTTGCACTGAACGCGTTGACCCAGACGCGCCAGCCGGAATGATCGGCGGTTGGCCGCGGCGCCGCGGAAGGCGATTCTGTCGCCGGGGCAGTCGCTGGCGCCGCCGCAGGCAGCGGGGCACTCATGGCGCAGCAGACGCCGGCAGCGGCAAGACGTCGTCAATGGTGCTCAATGTGCGCAAACGGCGGCGGGAACTCCAGGCCAACGTCACCGAGACGACGATGTAAGCGGCGAGCAACCCGGCGAACAGTGTGCCGAACGGCCATTCCGGATGGCTTTGCGGCAGCGGCAGCGGATCGGGCGGTACCGGCCACAGCGCCGAACCTCCAGGCGTGCCGACGCCAACCAGCGAGGCTGCGTCGACTTGGTTCGCAACCGCCGCCGTCGCTGGGCTGGTCGTGGACGAAGAGGGGAGAACGGTAGCCGCGCCGTTGCTCTCTGCCCAGGCGATGGAAAACAGGCTGACGGGTAAGAAATTTCCCGGTATGGCTGCACCGCTCGGACCACGCGGGAACTCTTTTTGCTGTTGCTGCTGTGGTGGCCGTTCGGGCAAGTTCAACGCCGGCGCGTTTGGCGCGGGCGGATTGGCCGCCTTGTCGTTACCTGATGCGCCTTTGGCTGTCGCCGGATCACCGGTCACCGACGGTGCCTTGCTGGCGCCATCGACCGGCGGTGTTCCGCTGGCTCTGCCGGCCGATCGGCGGTCGATCTGCGACTTGTCCATGGGCGGCTGGGCGTTATTTAGCGCGGCGGACCTGGCGGCGGTTGCCTTACCGCGCTTCTTCGGTGGCGGGGTCGTCGGCTCCGCTTGCGGTTGCGATGGTGTTGCGTTCTGCGGCACGGTCCGCTGCGGCGACTCGGCGAGCGGGGCTTTTGATGCCGGCGCCCCCCAAGCGGTGACGACGCGTTGACCGTCGGCGCTGAAAGAGGCGTAAGACACGGCTTGCGCGTGCCGCAACGGAGGAGTCAGCGCGGCGCCGCTTTCGCTGTCCCACAAGCGCGCGCTGCGATCGTCGCTGGCGGTGAGCACGCGCCGGCCGTCGGCGCTGAATTCGGCGTGCCGAACCGCATCCTCATGCCGCAGGATGACGCCGGTCGCCTGGCCGGTCTCGCCATCCCACAGGCGGGCGCTGTTGTCGAGACTGGCGGTGACGATGCGGCGGCCATCGGCGCGGCAGGCGACGTCGCTGATCGTCGTTGGATGGCGCATCGGCTTACCGATCGGCGTGCCACGGCGGCTATCCCACAGTCGAGCATGCTGGTCGAGGCTGACGGTGACGATACGTTCGCCGTCGGCGCAGAAAGCGGCGCGGGTCACCGGGTCCGGATGCACCAGTATCACATGGAGTGGCTGACCGGTTTCGCCATCCCACAGCCGCGCCGTGCCGTCGTCGCTGGCGGTGAGCACGCGCCGGCCGTCGGCGCTGAAAACGGCGTCGTTCACCGTATCCGCATGCGCCATCGGCACGCCGAGCGGCTGACCGCTACGGCCATCCCACAGCCGCGCCTGCCGGTCGGTGCTGGCGGTGACGGCGCGCTGGCCGTCCGGGCTGAAAGCGGCGCGCAGAACGGCGCCCTGGTGCATGAGCGGCGCGCCAAGCGGCTGGCCATCCATCGCATTCCACAAACGGGCGCTGCGATCGTCACTGGCGGTGAGTACGCGCACGCCGTCGGCGGAAAAAACAGCGTCATTGAGCGCGGCAGCATGCCGCAGCGGCGCGCCGAGCGGCTGCACGCGGCGACTGTCCCACAAGCGCGCGCTGCCGTCGCCGCCGGCGGTCAGCAGCCGTTCGCCGTTCGGGCTGAATGTCGCCCGCCGCTGCGCCGCCGCCTGCGGCAATCGGGCCAGCGGCGATGGCGCCTGGACGCTCCACAGGCGTACCGGATGGTTGAAACTGGCGGTGGCCAATTGACCACCATCCGGGCTGAAGACCAGCCGGTTGACCGACGCCGGGTGCGGCAACGCTCCGCCCAGCGGCTGCCCGCTCTGACCATCCCACAGGCGAACGTTGCCATCCACGCTGGCGGTGGCGATCCAGCGGCCATCCGGGCTGAACTGCGCGTCGCTCACCGCACCCCCATGGCGCAGCGGTTCACCCAAGGACTGGCCGCTGTCGACGTCCCACAGCCGGGCATCACCGTCGCTGCTGGCGGTGAGCAGTCGCCGGCTGTCGGGACTGAAGCGGACCACATCGATTTTTGTTTGATGAAGCAGCGCTTTTCCACGCTCTTCGCCTGTCTGGCTCTCCCACAAGCGGACGCTATCGTCAGTGCCGACGGTCGCCAGCCACTTCATATCCGGACTGAGCGTGACGGAGCGCAGCGGTCCTGCAGGACGCAGAGCGGTGCCGATAGACTGGCCGGTCTGCACATCCCACAGGCGGATGGTCGCGTCGTCACTGACGGTCAGCAGCAGCGACGCGCCGGCGCTGAAATCAACCCGCGAAAGCGAGTGGTCGCCAGGCAACAATTCGGCGACCGGCTGGCCGCTTTCTCCGTCCCACAACTGGGTGGATTGGCCTATGCCACGGGTGACCAGCCGCAAACCGCGGCGGCCGAAAGCGAGCGCGGCAATCGGCGCCGGGTAGCTCACTGCCGGACCGAGCGCTGCGCCGGTTTGTCCATCGCTGAAGACGAGGCGGTGCGGATCGGCCCCGACGCTGGCCAGGCGCCGGCCGTCAGGACTGAAAACCGCCAGGCTCGGCCAGCTTTGGCCAGCGAGCGGCGCGCCGAGCGGCTGCCCGCTGTCCGCCGCCCACAGTTGTTGCCGACCGTCTTTGTCTGCTGTCAGCAGCCGCTGACCGTCCGGGCTGAACAACAGTTTGTCGGTCCGCCCGCTCTGCGGCAACGCGACGGCACGGGCACTTTCGCGGTAGACGACTGCGCGCCAGGCCGGCGGCAGATTTTCCGGATCGCCGAGCCGCCAGCCGACGCCACCCACGACAACGGCGAGCAGCGCCAGCAGCCCGCCGAGCCGGCGCGGGCGGCCGAGAAAACTCAGGCCGTCGCGCCAGAACAGGCGGTCGCGCAGCGCGCGCAGACGATCGCGCCACAAGCCGTGCCGGCGCGGCGACGGCAGTTGCGCCAGCCATGCCGACCACGGCCCCGGCGCGCGCAGCATCAGTTGCCGCGGCGTCTGGCCGGCAAGAAATCCGAGATACAGCGTATCGCCCGGCGTCTTGCCGTCAGCAGCCGGCACGCGGTTGACGCGGCCCAGCGCCCCGGGCGGTTCTTCGAGCTGCAGGGTCTCGCCACCGCCGTCGGCCGGTTTGAGCTGGCCAAGGCGGCTGAGCACCGCCTGGCGCACTTCGTCCTGCAGCGCGTCCGGCAGGCTGTCGAGCAGCGCCAGCCGCAGCCAATCGGGCATCTTCTGCCGGCGCAGCCATGGCAGACCGGCGAGGCGCCCGTAGTAGCGGGCGATGAACGCCGCCAGTTGCGCCTCGTCGACACCGGCGTTGCGCAGATACTGTTCGCCGAGCAGCAGCGTCAGTTGCCAGCGGACGATCGGCGGCACGGCGCAGACGCACAGCCAGTAATAGCCGTTTTCGCCGAGGTAGAGCTTGATCTGGGCGATCAGGTCGGCGAGTTCCGGCGCGCTGAAGGGCGGGCTGTCGGCGAGCAGCGCCGATTCTTCCCCGGCGTCTTCCAGGCGGCGCAGCAACTGCGGATAACGTTGCGGCCGGCTGAGTGCGAAATCCGGCAACTGGCCGCTGACGATCAGTTCGGCCCAGGCGGCAAGCGCGTTTTCGTCGATCGGCAGGACGATGAAGCCGGGATCGGCGCTGCGCTCGGGGCGCTCGATCGCCGCTTCGCGCTTGCCCCAGCGGCGCGGCTCGCGCGGAGTGAATAAAACGCGTTCCGGCCAGCGGTGCAGCTGGGCGCGGCGCAGCCAGTCGCGCGGCCGGTCGTTCTCGTCGACCAAAGGCGTGCCGTCGGAAATGACGATCAGCCGCTGGCCGACCGGCGGCGTCGGCCAGCGATCGAAGGTCTCGCTCTCCTTGCCGCCCGGCCGGCGCAGCCACAACTGGCCGCTTGGCGCGTCGTAGCGCAGCAGACGGATGTCGACGGCGATGCCTTCGCGCTGCAGGCGCTGCGCCCAGTGGTAGAACAGCCGGCTGCGCGGGTCGTTCTGTTCGTCGCCGTCGACCAGCAACAGGTACGACGGCGTCAGCCGCGCGCGACGATAACGCAGGCGCAGAATGCCGAGCTGCGCGAGCGTCGCGGCGATGGTCCGTTCGACGTCGATCGGTGGTCGGCGTTGCAGCCGTTCGCCGCTGTCGACCTGCCCGGGAACGTGCCGCGCCAGCCGCGCGGCGACCTCGGCGGTCAGCGGCGGCACGATGCGCTCGGCTTCCCGACGCAGGCTGCTGTCGTCGAGAGCGATCGGTCGGCCGCTGCGCTGCGCGTGGCCCAGCCACGGCGCGGCGAATGGCCACGCCAGAGCGCACAAGGCAACGCCGAGCAAGCCGAGCAGCGCGCTGCCAACCCAGGGCTGCCATTCCTGGTGATAGCGGATTTGCGGGTAGAAACCGTCGAAAGGCGCGTCGGCTTTACGACTCGCAGGTAAGGGTGGCACAGCCGCCGGCAGCGGCGCCTCGACGGTGGCGGCCGCGGGAGCGGGCGTCGCTGGCGGAACGGCGGTTTCCGGCGGCGGCGCATTGGTCGCGCGGTAGACGTAGAAAGCGACGATCAGCAAGACGACGACGGGCAGCCACCACATGAGGTGTTGCCTATTCCTGGGGGCCGACGATATGTCGGCTGGTGGTGCGCTGGTCGGCGTTTGAACATACACACCGCTGTTCGCCCATTCGGAAAACAAGGCGTCGAAACGTTGCTGATCTTCGCGATTCTTGCAGAAAACTGGCCGCAGCTTCGGCGCCAGCCAGGCAACGGCGTCGGTGGCCGCCAGCCCGGCCGGCACCGCCTGCTGGGCCAGCGCGACGACCAGCCGCGCGGCGTCGATCGCTTCCGATGCGCCGACGTGGAAATCGTTGCGGCGCAGAAAGACGAGCAGCGCATCGACGCTGCCGCCGCGAAACCAGCGAAATACGGTGCTTTCCTCGGTGGCGGACATCGGCGCGGAGCGACGTTCAGGCGGCGCGCGGACGCAGGTCAAGGCCGCGCAAGCGTTTGAACGCCTGCCGCAGCACCGCCAGGTCGTCGCCGTGCTTGACCACCGCGCCGAGCGAACGCGCCAGCCAGCCGGCGTTGTCGGCCAGATCGCGCTGCGCGTCGACGCCGAGCTGTTGCAGCACGCGCGTCCAGTCGATCAGTTCCGAGGTGCCGGGCGTGTAGGCGGTATGCGCCCCCGGGTCGTCGCGGAACGTGACAAAGAACGACAGCAGCGCTTCGTAGAACGGTGCCAGCGGACTGCCGGCAACGCCGCCGCTACTGCCGTCGACCAGGCCGTCGACCAGGCCGCTGACACGTGCGCGCAGGATTTCGCGCAGCTTGTCCTGATCCGGTTCGGCAATGTGATGGAAAACGCAACGGCGCAGGAAGGGCTCGGGCAAATCGCGTTCGGAGTTGCTGGTGATCAGCACGATCGGCCGCAGTTCCGTGTCGGCAGGTGCGGCCAGCGGCCGGTTGCGCAGTTCGCGCAGGCGGAATTCGAGCCGCTCGATGCCGTTGAGCAGATCGTTCGGCATGTCGCGCGCCGCCTTGTCGATTTCGTCGATCAACACCACGCTGCGCCGCGGCGCCAACGTTTCGCCCGCTGGCGCAGGAATGGCGTGTTGGCGTTGCCGGTCGAGCAGATCGGCGTACGCCGCCGGGTTGGCATCCAGAATCGCCTGACCGAGCGGACCGAAAGTGAGAAACGCTTCCGGCGCCTGCGTTTCGCGCCTGAGCGCAGCGGCAAGTTGTGCATCGGCCATCTGCGCGACCAGGTCGAAGCGGTAGAACAGTTCCTGCGCTTCGCTGAGCGATTGCGCCTCGAAACGGCGCACCGGCGACAGACCGAATTCCCAGGCGATGCGCTCGGCCAGTTCGCTTTTGCCGCTGCCTGGCCGGCCGGTCAACAGCAGGGGCTTGCCGAGAATCAGCGCGGTGTTCACTGCATCGACCAGCCCCGGGTCGGCGCGGTAGCCGGCCGGGTGTTTCGCATCGCGTTCGTCCTCGATGCGCTCGTTGTGTGAATTGACCCAGGGCGGCAATGATCGGCCAAGTGTCTTCGAATCGCCGGAACCGATGAATGTAAGCATGATCAGTCGTCCGTTCAACCATGAAATAGACCGCGCAGGCGGCCGAACAGCCCGCCACTCGCTGACGGCGAGGGGGGTGGCGAGGGGAGTGGCGTTGGTGTCGTCGCTTCGGCGGCCGGTGCGGTAGTTTGGCGAAAGTAGAGCACTTTTTTGACCGCCTCGGCGAGGTCGTCGTCGAGGTCGACCGGATTTTCGCGGCGAAAGCGTCCGGGTGGATCACGGTGCAGCATTTGCCAGCCGTAGTCCTTCAGCGGCGTGTTGCCGATCGTCGCCAGCGCCGTATCGACTTTCTGCACCGCGCCGAGCCAGAACACCGGCGCGTCGGCTTGCGCCAGCACGTCGCGGGTGAAAAAGCGGAACAACTGGCCGATCGCCGCGGCGTATTGCTGTTGTTGCAGCGCGTCCGAGAACACCAGAACGTAATCGTCAGCGTTCAAATCGGCCAGGGTACGCGCCTGTGCGGCACGGCTGGCGTCGCCGGCCAGCGGGCAGACGTCGAAATCACTCAGATGGAGCGTGCGCTGGACGCAGTCGCGCGGATAGACGGCGAACTTGTCACGGAAACCGCTGACGATCGGCACGCTGACCGGGTCGTTGGCCCAGATGGCGCGGATCGTGCGTTGCGTCGGGTCGATGGCGCGCCGCGCCGGATCGTCGTCGGCGTTCGCTGCGGCAGCGACGAGACGTTCACGATAAGTGCTGCGGCCCAAGCTTTTTCCCTGTTCTCTGTGTTGATCAGCCCTTGGCCGACAGCGTCGCTTGCAGCCGCATCATCAACTGAAACAACGCGTCACCAAGCAGCGGATCGCTCTCCGGCGGCAGCCGGACCAGCCGGGCATAGGCGTCGAACGGCCCGAGAAATTGCAGGTCGCCGACCGTTTTCAGTTGCGGATACGCCTTGCCCAACTGTTCATTGACGAATGCGGCGTTGGCATCCGTTGCCGGCTGTTCGAAAGCCAGCAACTCGGGGGCGATCTGCTGCACCTGCACGAAGAGCAGGCGCAGCGCCGCCGTGCCGCCGGCACGGTAACGTTCGACGGCGAAAGCCAGTTCCTTGTGGCACTCGTCCGACAGCCAGTAGCCGTTGGTGAGCATGGCGACGAAATGCGTCGTCCGCTCGAGCGCCGCCTGCACTTCGTCACGCCAGAGTTCGCCGGCGGTCAGCTTGTCCTTGTCCATGAAAATGCCGTCGAGGCCGAAACCCTGCCGGTACATGCGCAACTGATCGTAAAACTGCGTCGCGACGCCGGTGGTGTTCGGCTCGTGCCGGTAAGAGATGAAGACAAATGGCGGTCGATTGGGCATCGGCATTCTCCTCTGAGCGGCGGGCGCACGCGGGTGGCGGATCAGGCGATGGCGTGCGCTGGACAGCTTGTCCGGCTCTCCCGGCTGCGGACAAACGCAGACACTTTGTCACAAAGCGTCAGGGGGTTCAAGCGACGTCGTGCTCGGCGGGGCGTGGACTTGGCGACGGGCGGCAGATGCGGGAACATGTCGTCATTGTCCAGGCCGACGACCGCGACCGTCGCCGTTGGCATGGTAACTGCCGGCTGCCGGCGGGCCAGGACAGCGCCCGATTTTGCGCGCCCCCGCCCTCTTTCTACGACGCCTTACCCGCAAGGATCATGAAATCACGTCAATTGCATGTACTGCACCGCCCGGCATCGGCGGCGCGATCCGCTGCGCCGCCCCTGCTTTTCGTGCATGGCGGCTACGTCTCTGCCGAGTGCTGGGACGTTTTCTTCCTGCCCTGGTTCAGCCAGCGCGGCTTCGACTGTCATGCGCTCGATCTGTCTGGCCACGGTATCAGTGAAGGACGTCGCCGGCTCGACAGCTTCGGTCTCGACGACTATGTCGACGATCTGCGCCAGGCGGCGTGCGATTTGCCTCATCCGCCGATCGTCATCGGCCATTCGATGGGCACGGTGGTCGTCGAACGCTACCTGGAAAAGGAGATGGCGCCGGCGGCGATCCTGCTCTCGCCGGTGCCGCCGACCGGCATTTTCGGCGCCACGTTGAGCCTCGCTTTCAGCAATCCGGAGTTTTTCGTGCACCAGGCGCAAGCACAGCGCGGCGAAATGAGCGAGGAAAGCTTGCGCAGCATGCGCCGGGTCTATTACTCGCCGGAAACCACGCTCGCTGATCTGTGCCGCTTCGCGCCCCTCTTCCAGGCCGAATCGCGCCGCGCGCTACTCGATCTGACGATGCTCGGCTTCCGCTTCGCTGGCCGTCGCCCCCGACTGCCGATGCTGGTTGCCGGCGGAGAAGTCGACGCCGTCTTTCCGCCCGCGACGCTGTCCCAGACCGCCGCTCGCTGGCAGGCCGAGGTGGCGGTGATTCCGGGCGCCGGTCACACGCTGATGCTCGACGCGCATTGGCCGGTGGCCGCCGAACGCATCGCGCAGTGGATTGAGGCATTCACAAAACGCGGGGCGACCTGAACGATCGGCGCGGGGCGAGCGTAAACATGTTTTGTTTCACGCTGATTCCAGCCCAGTAGTTGGCTGCAGATAATGACGGTCCATCTGCTCGGCGGAATCAGCGCGTTGCGACTACCCAACCACGAAGACTCGCATTCATATTCCTCACCGTCGGCCAATGGCACTGGCGTGAGCCGTCGATCCGTCTGCGGCTTGAGACATTCTTGACCGAAGATGAAATCGAAAAGCAGAAATGGGTTTGCTATACACGCGCATGCCAACTCGTAGGCGCGTTTCAAAGTTTGAAACCTCTTGTTGGGGTGCTTTTCCCAGGCCACGAAGTGCAGCTAACAGATGCTGCCAATGAAAAATTGTTGTTCAGCCAAGCCAACTACTTGACATGCATGGCTTATTGGGCTATTGAAATCTCGCCTGAAGACGATATAATGATCTTTCCTGAAGGAGTTTCGTGTGTTGCAGCCGTCAATCGGCTTGGCGGCTACCAGTCTGGGAGGGTTCTTTCATGTTGAAGCGAATCGTTGTTTCGTCGGCGACCGTTCTCCTGGCCGTGGCTTTGTCGCCATTGGCAGTGGCCGCCGGATCTGCTGGCGAGGTCGTGGAGGTAAATTCTGCGCTTAGCCAGGAAGACATTCAGGCAGGGCTGTTCCCGCAATCGGCGCAAAGTCAGGATTGCAAGGAAGCAGAGGCGGCCGGTTTCAGTTGTGGTCAGATAGTTCCCACAAAAACCTTTTCCCTGCCGGCCAATCCCTCTTTTGCAGCGGGTTCGTCGCGTCTTTCGGATTCGGCAATCGCTTTCCTGGCGAAGTTCGGACCGGTATTCAAGCGCAATGAGACGTCAGGTAACAAGGTCGTGTTTATTGGTCATACCGACGTTACCGGATCACCACAACTAAACAAGCGTCTTTCGCAGCAACGCGCCAATTCCGTTCGTCAATATTTCATCAACAACTTTGCGGTTTCTCCTTCCTTTATGGAAGCGGTCGGTGTTGGCTCGGCACAGCTGCTCGACAAAAGCGACCCGAGCAGCCCGAGCAACCGTCGCGTCGAGATCCGTCGATCGGCCAAGTGAGATGCTGAAAGTCGACCGGTTTCAGGTCACCACTCCACGCCAACTTGTTATGGCGTCATCTCTGTCTGCATAAACAAAGGTCATCAGGAAAGCTGTCATCCCCGATGAGCGGGAATCGATTCATCCGGTCGATTCCCGCTTTTGCTGTATGAAGCGCTGACTGAATGGCTGTGCAGGGATGCGGCGAAAGCGCAGGGCGTGTTGCCGAAGCGACATGGGGGCCATCGATAAGCAGGAGGCGAAGACCGTGTAACACTACGCTTCGCCAGCGCCACCTTGGCGACGAATGCGTCGATGCGACGATCGGACTGTTGCTTTGCTCACCCCCACCGGTTCAACAGGTTTCAAATTTACGCGTGCTGCATAACGCTTTCGGCGGTTGATAACCCAGTCGTTTTGCTTCCGGCCCGAAAAATTCCGCATCCGGATCTGCACGTTCGGCCAATTGGCGATAGAGAGTGTAACAGGCAATGGCGTTACCCAACAGTCCGGCAAAACGTAACCATTGCTCACTGCGGCTCGGTTTGATTTCCAGGCCATTGGTCCCCAGACGATACATTTCAGCAATCCGCGCGGCCGCATCCTTGTCGCCACGCATTGCTTTCTGTCGATCCTCGTTAAACAGGGCATCACTGTTTGGCACGCGAAAGGCGCTGTCAGAAAGGTGGACGAAACGACTGGACAACACCCGTATGGCTTCATCGGCTCCCTCGGCAGCATTCTGGATCTGTTGTTCATATCGGCTGTTGGGATATGCTCTGAGAAACTCCCGCGCCATTTGTGTGACTTCTTTAGGGGTCAACGCAGTTTGCAGCCGTTCGAAAGCACTGTCCTCGGCGGTGCGCGGCAGTGTCGCCGAACGGGCCAGGCCAAGGCGGAAAACGCCAGACTGACCGACGGTCATGTGCGGGCGTTGCGCCAATCGGCGGACTATGTCTTTCTCATGAGTGGACATGGTTTTGACGACGCGGCTTCTCGTCGTCTCGAACAGGTCGGTGATCGGCAGCTCATCCTTGATATTGTCCAGCGACTGCACCAGTTCCGCGGTATAGAAACTGTTTCTTCCGTAATCCCGTGGTGACAGCGCCACCTGACCGGCACTTGCCGAAAAAGCGACGAGGCAGCCGGTTGGCGCCGTGAAATAGTTGAAGCCGCCGGCTTTGTCCTCCTGTCCATCGCCGTTGCGGCAGGCGTCGATGATCGCCACCCCCAGGCCCGGATAGCGCTGCGGAAAAGCGGTCAGCAATTCTTTTTGCAGGTTGACCGATTTCTCTTTGGCTTGCGGGTCGTCGGTGGCCACACCCGCAGGCAACAGATAGTTGATCCCATCTTGCTGCATGCCGTGACCAAAAAAATAAATCAGCGCAATTTTCGGCTGATCCTCGGCAACCTGATGCAGAAGTTGCCGAAAGCGGTTGATGGCCGCCAGGAACGCGCTGCGATCCGTGTCGAACTCGACATCGACCGTAAAGCCATGCCGCTGCAGAGATCTTTGTAGATCACGGCCATTTTTATGCGCCGGCAGCAGATTTTTGTTTTGCGGATATCTTTCGCAGCAGATGAGCAGCGCGAAGCGCGGTTCTTGTTGCGTAGCGCTTCCCGACGCGCGGTCTGCTTGCGAGAACTCAGCGCTATTGGCCAGAGATCTCGCCCCGGTCAACGGTGCGAGCAATAGCAGCTTCGCTATGCGCTGAACGAAGCTGCGACGCTGTGCCGCCTCATCGCCAAGCTCATTGGTTGCCCGAGTTAACGGGACGAGCGCTTTACCAGCCCGAGTGTTCTGGCGGGTCGTCTGCCGGGCATCGTGATGCGTGATGGAACTTTTATCAATTAACTTATCCACAATATCTATCGTGATTCTCTTGAATAGATCTTTCACTGATCATATACTGATTCCCCGCCGATTTTCCTGGCGCGATCCCTGATCCCCTTTGCCAAGTGTCAGACCGACTTAGGATGTGGACATGTTTGTCAGCACCCATAGACCGTCGCGACCGATAACACTGCTGGTCGCATCATTCCTCGGGCTTTCTTTCTTCCTATTGTTGCCCTCCGTCAGCCATGCCCAGCAGGATGCCGGGCAGATTTTAAGGCAATTACAGGAATCCACACCCTCGCTCAAGCGACCCGACAAGGAAGTGATCGATCGTACGCCGATACTACGCCCCGAAGTGTCCGACCTTCCCGATCTGCGCATGGAGGTCAAGGGTTTCCAGATCAGCGGCATGCCTGAAAAAGACGCGGCAGCTGTGCAACAAGAACTGCAGCGCTTCATCGGCCCGGAAAAAACCTTCCAGGATTTGCTTGAAGCGGCCGCGCTGGTTAAACGCCATCTGAACAGCCAGGGCTATCTGCTGGCGCAAGCCTATATCCCGGAGCAAAAAATGCAGGGAGGCGTGGTCGAAATCGCCGTCCTGCTCGGTCGCCTGGGAAAGATCGAACTCAACTACGATGAGGCGACGGCGGTTCCCCGCGCGCGGATACAGGCCTATCTCGACCATCTGGAAGAAGGAAAGGTGCTGCGCACCGCCCAGCTCGAACGGGTGCTCTTCCTGATCAACGACCTGCATGGTGTACAAGCCATCTCGACGCTACGTCCCGGCGCCGATCCCGGGGCAGCCGATCTGGTGGTCGAGGTCAAACCCGATTCCCGCCTTTCCGGGCATATCCAGTTCGACAACCAGGGGTCACGCTTTACCGGCTCCCGTCGAGCGAGTGCCGGCGTCAATCTCGGTTCGCCGCTCGGCTTTGGCGATTCGCTTTCCTTGCGCGGCATGCTGTCCGAGCACAATGGCATCCAGTTCGGTTCGCTGAGTTACATCCTTCCGCTGGGCAGCGATGGCTGGCGTTTCGGCCTGCTGCTCTCCAAACTCAAATACAGTCTGCTCGAGAATGAGGGCGTCACCAAAGGCAGCGGTACGGCGAACGATGTCATGGGCTATCTCCTCTACCCCCTGCTGCGCTCGCGCAACGTCAACCTCTTTCTCCAGGCTGGCTACGATTACAAAACCTTCGTCGACACTCCGGAAGTCGGCCAGGCGATCGATCGTCAGTCGCGCGCGCTCCTCCTCACACTCAGCGGCGACTTGCGCGACAGCCTGTTCGGTGGCGGCATCAACAACTTTTCACTCGCTTATACCCAAGGTACGTTACACAACCCGACGGCGACCCTGGACGTTCCCACCGGCAAATTCCGCCGGATCAACCCGACTTATTCCCGCCTGCAAGCGCTTGGCGACAGCGACTTTCTGCTCTATTTCCGCTACAGCGGACAAATTGCCCTTGACCGACTCGACAGCAGCGAAAAGTTCAGCCTCGGTGGGCCGAGTGCGGTGCGGGCATACCCCGTCGGTGAGGCACCCAGCGACACCGCCCATCTCGCCTCACTCGAACTGCGCTACCGGATACCCGACTGGGACGGGCGCATTCCCGGCACGCTGATCGGCCTGCTCTTTGCCGATTGGGCACGCGCGATCGTCGACAAGGCCCCACCGATCGAAACCACCGACCCGCCCAACATACGGAAATTGTCGGGATACGGCTTCGGCTTCAACTGGGCGCTGGCCAACAGCTGGTCGGCGCAAACCAGCTTCGCCTGGCGCGAACGAGGAACTTTACTGAACGACAAAAAAGACAAGCATCCACGCCTTTATTTTCAACTGACACGCAATTTCTAGCCGCTTGGCGACGGGATGGAGCGAAGCGAAAAAAGCGCCCAGCGAGGTAAGATTCACAAGAACTTCGAGCTTTAGTCGAACGGTTGGCACCGGAAATCGGGGGAAGATGCACCGCTGTGCCACTTGTTATTAACACCACTCTGATCCAGTCCGACTGATTGCCGGAGCGAAACCAGATTCGGCAGCGGCACCACAACATCATTGTTGAGTAACACTACCAGGGAGAGCAACATGGCGAATACCGCAACTCGGAAAGCCCTTGCCAAGCGCGCACGTCACGACGAACTGCGCACCGCCTTGCGCCCACTCGCCATCTCCATCCTGCTGGCTTTCGGCAATCAGGCCGTGGCACTGCCTACCGATCCGACGGTCGTTGCCGGACAGGTCAGCGTCAGCAACCGCGCCAGCAATCTGGTGGTCAGACAAAGCACGTCGCGTGCCGCCATCGACTGGCGCACCTTCAACATCGCCAGCAATGAATGGGTGCGTTTCGAGCAACCCTCCAGCAGCGCGACGATGGTCAACCGCGTCACCACCGGCAACCCCTCGCAGATCCTCGGCCGGATGAGCGCTCCCGGCACGCTGTACCTGATCAATCCCGGTGGCGTGATCTTCGGACGCACGGCCACCGTGGACGTCAACAACCTGATCGCCTCGGCCTTGAACGCCAACCCGCAGGATCTGCTCGCCGGCCGACTGAACTTCAGCGCTCCGGCCGGCGGCACCGCCAGCGTCCGTAACGAAGGAACGATCAGCAGCGCACCCGGCGGCAGCGTCACCCTCCTCGGCACGCAGGTCAGCAACAGCGGCACAATCAGCACCCCCGGCGGCACCACCGGCCTGATCGCCGGCGAACGGGTCGCCGTCGATTTCGAAGGCGACGGACTGGTCCGCTACCAGGTCGACGCCGCCGCCGCACAAGCGCAAATCGCCCACAGCGGCCGTATCGAAGCCGACGGTGGACGCGTCGCGCTGCAAGCCGGCGCTCGCCAGGCGCTGCTCGACACTGTTCTCAACGTCGACGGCATCGTCCGCGCGCGCGGCGCCACGCTACGCAACGGCGAGATCTACCTCGACGGCGGTCGCCAGGGCGTCGTCAGCGTCAGCGGTCAGCTCGACGCCAGCAGTCCGGCGCAGCCACAGAAGGGCGGCGACATCCGCGTCCTCGGCGACAAGGTCGGCCTGTTCGGCAACGCCCGCCTCGACGCCTCCGGCGTGTCCGGCGGTGGGCAGGTCCTCATCGGTGGCAACTACCAGGGCCAGGGCAGCGAGCCCAACGCCAGCCACACCTACGTCGGCAAAAACGTCAGCATCGCCGCGGATGCCATTACCAACGGCAATGGCGGCAAAGTCATCGTCTGGGCCGACGACTGGACCCGCTATTACGGCACGATCAGCGCACAAGGCGGCGCACAAGGCGGCGACGGCGGTTTCGTCGAAGTGTCAGGGAAAAAGAATCTCGCTTTCGACGGGCGGGTGTCGACCAGCGCGCCGCATGGACATGGGGGAGCGTTGCTGCTGGATCCGAGTGATTTATATATCGGAGTCGATCCTTCGCTTACTCCAAGCGCAACAGAACTGAACCCCTCCCCCCCAGGATCTAGTGTCTTCGAGACACCAAGCCCTAGCAATGCCTCGTATTTTGTACAAGCAGGTAGCTTGACAGCCAACCAAAACTACACCCTCAGTGCGACGCAAGACATTCATTTTAATAGCCCTGTTAATTTCGGCAGTGCCGCTGGCAATTCCGTTTCAATTACAGCCGCTCGAAATATTCTCTGGGACAACAGCTATCAAAATGAAGTCAGTACATCTGGTGGACATTTGACCCTGGAATCTGGTGTCACCATGGCGTTGGGCAAGATCAACACTGGTGCAGGCGCTTTGATCATTAACAATGGCGGTCAGGCAACTCAATATGCGAGCATCGACGCAGGAAGTCTGCAAAAAACCGGGGCTGGAACCCTGGTGCTTAATCAGACAACGAACATCAGTGGCGAGGTATTGGTTAACGCTGGCACGCTCAAAATGAGCTTGGACAGCGTCCTGCCCAATAACAAGACGGTCAGTCTTTCTCCCGGGGCGACACTCGACCTGAGCGGCACAACACAAAAGATCGGCACCCTCAACGACGGCGGTACCACGGGCAGCAACATCGTTCTCGGCAGCGGCACGTTGACCATCGACCAGCTCACTGAAGGTAGCTTCGGCGGAAAAATTACCGGCACTGATGGAAAACTGATCAAGGAAGGCTCGGCGAAGCTGACCTTGAACAATGACACCAGTGACTACAGCGGTGGTACAACGATCAACGCCGGCACGCTGTCGGCGGGTGCCCCTCATGCCTTGGGTAGCGGCGCAACGACGGTGAAAGAGGGCGCCACGCTGAACATCAACAATGTTACGCTGACCAATCCGCCCTCCTTGTCGATCATTGGCTCTGGTGTAGGGGGTGACGGCGCCCTGACCGGCACGGGCAGTGCTGGCTATGGCGGCTCCGTGACGCTTGCCGGAAATGCCACCCTGGGCGCCAAGACTTCAACCGATACGCTGACGCTCAACGGCGCCTTGTCAGACGCTGGCAGCGGCTACAGCCTCACCAAAGTCGGCATAGGCACCGTCGCGCTCAACCACAGCAACAACTACGGTGGTAAGACGAATGTCGATCAGGGAACACTCTCGATCGGCGCCGTTGACGCCTTGGGTAGCGGCGCAACGACGGTGAAAGAGGGCGCCACGCTGAACATCAACAATGTTACGCTGACCAATCCGCCCTCCTTGTCGATCATTGGCTCTGGTGTAGGGGGTGACGGCGCCCTGACCGGCACGGGCAGTGCTGGCTATGGCGGCTCCGTGACGCTTGCCGGAAATGCCGCCCTGGGCGCCAAAATTTCAACCGACACGCTAACGCTCAACGGCACCTTGTCAGACGCTGGTGGCGGCTCCAGTCTCACCAAGGTCGGCGCGGGCACTGTCGTGCTCGGCAACCAGGACAACAACTACGCTGGCGGCACATTCATCAACGCCGGCACGCTCAAAATGGGCTTGGACAGCGTCCTGCCCGACAACAAGACGGTCAGTCTTTCTCCCGGGGCGACACTCGACCTGAGCGGCACAACACAAAAGATCGGCACCCTCAACGACGGCGGTACCACGGGCAGCAACATCGTTCTCGGCAGCGGCACGTTGACCATCGACCAGCTCACTGAAGGTAGCTTCGGCGGAAAAATTACCGGCACTGATGGAAAACTGATCAAGGAAGGCTCGGCGAAGCTGACCTTGAACAATGACACCAGTGACTACAGCGGTGGTACAACGATCAACGCCGGCACGCTGTCGGCGGGTGCCCCTCATGCCTTGGGTAGCGGCGCAACGACGGTGAAAGAGGGCGCCACGCTGAACATCAACAATGTTACGCTGACCAATCCGCCCTCCTTGTCGATCATTGGCTCTGGTGTAGGGGGTGACGGCGCCCTGACCGGCACGGGCAGTGCTGGCTATGGCGGCTCCGTGACGCTTGCCGGAAATGCCACCCTGGGCGCCAAGACTTCAACCGATACGCTGACGCTCAACGGCGCCTTGTCAGACGCTGGCAGCGGCTACAGCCTCACCAAAGTCGGCATAGGCACCGTCGCGCTCAACCACAGCAACAACTACGGTGGTAAGACGAATGTCGATCAGGGAACACTCTCGATCGGCGCCGTTGACGCCTTGGGTAGCGGCGCAACGACGGTGAAAGAGGGCGCCACGCTGAACATCAACA
>CAYRXO010000014.1:0-28987 GCA_964428215.1 uncultured Candidatus Accumulibacter sp.
CGAAACCGGCGGCGGTCTTGTGTTCCTCCCACACCAGCCAGCGGGCGACGAGATAATGACCCAATTCGTGAAAAACGATCAGCACCCCGAGAACCAGGGCGAAAGCGCACAGGTAATAAAGGAAACCGCTCATTGCGCGAGCCGTTGGGCGATGAAGCGCTCGGCCAGTTCCCGTGCCTGTCGATCCACAGCGAGCACGGCGGCGAGAGTGTCGGGGGTCGTCACCGTCGGCAGACAATCGAGCGTCTCAGCGATCACCCGCGGAATCGCCATAAAGCCGATTCGTCGATCCAGAAAGGACTGAACGGCGACTTCGTTGGCGGCATTGAGGATCGCCGGTGCAGAGCCGCCTTGTTCGAGCGCCTGATAAGCCAGACGCAAACAGGGGAAACGCTCTTCGTCAGGTCGCTCGAATGTCAGGGTAGCCACCTTGATCAGATCGAGCGCGGCGACACCGGCACGGATACGTTGTGGATACGCCAGCGCATGGGCAATCGGCGTGCGCATGTCCGGATTCCCCAGCTCGGCGATCACCGAACCGTCGACGTATTGGACCAGCGAATGGATGACGCTCTGCGGGTGTAGCAGGACCTGGATCTTCTCGGCAGCGACATTGAACAACCAGTGCGCCTCGATCAGCTCCAGCCCCTTGTTCATCAACGTCGCCGAATCGACCGATATTTTCCGACCCATCACCCAATTCGGATGCGCGCAGGCTTGCTCGGGGGTGACGTTCTCCAGCTCGTTGGCGGAAAGCAGGCGGAAAGGACCGCCGGAAGCGGTGAGCCGCAAGCCGAGCACGCCGTTCTCGAGCGGATTGGCCGCGTAATCGATCGGCAAGGACTGAAAGATGGCGTTATGTTCGCTGTCGATCGGCAGCAGCGTCGCCCGCTGTTCACGAACGGTGCGCATGAACAGCGCACCGGCCATCACCAGCGCCTCCTTGTTGGCCAACAAGATTTTCTTGCCCGCCGCCGCAGCGGCCAGGGTCGGCGGTAAACCAGCTGCACCGACGATGGCCGCCATCACCATGTCGACTTCGGCCAGAGCGGCCATTTCGATCAGCGCCTGCGGGCCATAGGCGACATCCGTTACCATTCCCGCGTCGGCCAAGCGGGCAGAAAGCGCTGCCGCAAGCGCGGCGTCGGCAAGCACCGCATAACGCGGTTGAAACTCTAGACACTGTTCGAACAGTCTGTCGATCTGCCGGTGGGCACAGAGTGCGATTACCCGGTAGCGCTGCCGATGGCGACGCACGACGTCGAGCGTATTGACCCCGATCGATCCGGTAGAACCGAGGATGGTCAGATTCTTTGCCGTCGTCTGGCAGGACATCAATGAACTACCGCCAACCAGAACAGGGCGACGATCGGCAAGGTCGACGTCAGACTGTCGATGCGATCGAGCAAGCCACCATGCCCGGGCAGAATGTTGCTGCTATCTTTGAGTCCGGCTTGCCGCTTGAGCAGTGACTCGAGAAGATCGCCGATGATGCTGACTCCGGTCACGACAAGCAGAGCGATCAGCAGACGCCATGCGGAAGCGGTCAACACGCCTGGAAAGTAATAAGACACGACAAAGCCGTAGACGATCACCGCCACCGCTCCTCCGGCGGCGCCTTCCCAGGTTTTGCCCGGGCTGATGTTCGGCGCCAGCTTGTGGCGTCCCCAGCGTCGCCCGGCGAAATAGGCGCCGGTGTCCGCCAACCAGACGATCATCATGATCGCCAGCAACACCCAGGGGCCGGCTTGCCGCAGCTGGATCATGGCCAACCACGCCGGCAGCAACAACAGCAAGCCGATAGCCAAGCCCAGCGGCAGACTGTTCAACAGCCAGCGGCGCCACAACCACAGGGGCACACCAGCGAACCAGAATATTGCGGCCGGCCCATAGAAGCATCGTCCAAGACGCCAAGCGGCCTGTGGCGTGGATGGACCGACCAGAGCCAGACCGGCCGGTTCCAGCCAAGCGATCGCAGCACAGATCAAGGCCAGCAACAGCGCGAAAAACCATCGTCCGCTGTTGGACAGGCGGAGCAGCGCTCCCCACTCCCAGGCGGCGACGGCCATCACGCCAGTCGTGAAAACCGTCCAGCCCAGCGTTGGCAGATAGAAGAGCGCAGCAAGAAAAGCGAAAAATAAAATCAGCGCGGTGATGACGCGCGTCTTCAGCATTTATTCGCCACTCCGTGCCGCGCTGCCGGCCAACTGTTCGCTGGTCCGCCCGAAGCGACGTTCGCGTTGTTGATACCAGGCCAGGGCCGCGTCAAAAGCTCGCGCGTCAAATTCCGGCCACAGGGTATCGCTGAAATACAGTTCGGAGTACGCCAATTGCCAGAGGAGAAAATTGCTGATCCGCTGCTCGCCACCCGTACGAATGAACAAATCGGGTTCCGGCGAAAAGTGCATCGACAGAAACGGGGTCAAATCCTCCTCACCCCAGTTGTCTCGTTTTTCTGGATGCGCTTTCAGCATCTGGTCGAGCGCCTGGAGAATATCCCAGCGACCGCCATAGTTGGCGGCAACCGTGAGAAACAGACGCTGATTGGCTGCCGTTCGCCGCTCGGAGGCGTGGATCAGGCTTTGCAATTGCGGATCGAAACGCGTCAGATCGCCAATGACACGCAGTCGAACGCCGTTGCGTGCCAGCCGGGTCACTTCCTCCTTCAGCACGCGCACGAACAGCTGCATCAGCAGCGAAACCTCTTCCGAAGGACGACGCCAGTTTTCGGAGCTGAAGGCGAAAAGGGTCAGGTATTCGACCCCGCGTTCCAGACAGCTTTTGACGGCTGTGCGCACCATTTCGACACCGCGATGGTGTCCGGCAATGCGCGGCAGCAACCGCTTGCTGGCCCAGCGGCCATTGCCGTCCATGATGATCGCCACATGTCGCGGCACTGCGGAAGTGACCGGGACATCGGTGGTCGAACTGGCGAAAATCGCCATGTTGACAGTATGCAGGCCGACGTCAGATGGCCATCAGCTCGGTCTCTTTGTGCGCCAGGATCTTGTCGACTTCGGCGACATGGCGATCGGTGATTTTCTGGATTTCGTCCTGCGCACGGTGCTCCTCATCTTCGGAACATTCCTTGTTCTTGAGCATTTCCTTCAGGGTGGCAATGGCGTCACGACGCAAATTACGCACGGCCACCTTGGCCCCTTCCGCCTCGCCTTTGACCACCTTGATCAATTCTTTCCGGCGCTCTTCGGTCAATGGCGGCATCGGTACGCGGATCAACTCGCCCTGCGTTGCCGGATTGAGTCCGAGATCGGAATCGCGAATCGCTTTTTCAACCTTGGCGGCCATGTTCTTTTCCCAGGTTTGCACCCCCAGCGTCCGCGCATCGATCAGAGTCACATTGGCCACGTTGTTGATCGGCACCAGCGAACCGTAATATTCAACCTGCACGTGATCGAGCAAACCGGTATGCGCCCGCCCGGTGCGCACCTTGGCCAGATCGACCTTGAGCGTCTCCAGTGAGCGATGCATCTTGTGTTCGGCCACTTTCTTAACTTCAGCGATAGACATTTCAAACCTCCGTCAGCAATAGACCAGCGTGCCTTCCTGCTCGCCCAGGGTGACACGCTTGAGAGCGCCCGCCTTGAAAATCGAGAAGACGTTGATCGGTAACCGCTGATCCCGGCAGAGGGCAAAGGCCGTGGCATCCATCACTGCCAGATTCCTGGCGATTGCTTCGTCGAAGCTGATCCGGTCGTAGCGCACCGCTTGGGGATCCTTTTTCGGATCGGCCGAATAGATTCCATCGACTTTGGTCGCCTTGAGCACGATCTCGGCGCCGATTTCCGCACCGCGCAGGGCCGCCGCGGTGTCGGTGGTAAAAAAAGGATTCCCCGTGCCAGCCGCGAAAATCACCGTCCGGCCTTGCTCGAGATAGCGGATCGCCTTGCCGCGAATGTACGGCTCGACCACCTGTTCGATGTTCAGCGCCGACTGCACGCGCGAGTTGAGCCCCGCTGCGCGCATGGCATCCTGCAAGGCCAGACTGTTCATCACCGTCGCCATCATGCCGATGTAGTCGGCCTGGGCGCGATCCATGCCCGATGCTGCCGGGGCCACCCCGCGGAAGATGTTGCCCCCACCGATCACCACCCCGACCTGGACACCCATATCGACCACCATCTTGATTTCGGTGACGACATTGGCAAGCGTCTGGCGGTTGATTCCGTAGGAATCGCCTCCCATCAGTGCTTCGCCGGAGATCTTGAGCAGAACGCGCTTGTAGCGGGGCTGGCCGGACATGAGAAGGCTCCTGCGAAAGTGGATATCTCGATCGGGGGTTCGCTCAGCCCGCTTTGGCCACCGCTTGCGCGGCCTGGGCAGCGACTTCGGCGGCGAAATCATTGCTCCGTTTGGCCAGCCCCTCGCCGACGACATACAGGGCGAAACCGGCCACCGAAGCGCCTTTGGTCTTCAGCAACTGTCCGACCGTCTGTTTGCCATCTTCAGCCTTGACGAATATCTGACCGAGCAGAGTGACCTCGTTGATGAACTTCTGCACCGAACCGTCGGCGATTTTTTCGATCATCGCTTCCGGCTTGCCGGCTTCACGCGCCTTCTCGATGGCGATTCGTCGTTCGCTGTCGATCAGATCGGCGGCCACGCCGCTGGCATCGAGCGATTTCGGCTTGGCCGCGGCAATATGCATCGCCAGATCCTTCCCCAGTTGTTCATCGCCACCGATGTAGTCGACCAGCACACCGATCTTGGCACCACCGTGGATATAGGCCGCCAGTCTGCCTTGCGCTGTCAGACGCGCGAAACGGCGAATCGAGATGTTCTCGCCGATCTTGCCGACCAGTGCTGTGCGCGTCGATTCGACGTTGCCTTCGCCAATCGGCAAACCTGACAGAGCCGCGACATCGGCGGGCGCCTGTTCAACGACCAGCGACGCACAATCGTTGGACAGTTTGATGAACTCGTCGTTTTTGGCGACAAAGTCAGTCTCGCAGTTCACTTCGATCAAGGCGCCGCTCTTGTTGTCATCGGAACGGGCGATGGCCACCATGCCTTCCGCGGTAATCCGGCTGGCCGCCTTGCTGGCCTTGGAACCCAGTTTGACACGGAGAATCTCCTCGGCTTTATCCATATCGCCCGCCGCTTCCGTCAGGGCGCGTTTACATTCCATCATCGGCGCGTCAGTTCTCTCGCGCAACTCTTTAACCATACCCGCGGTGATTTC
The DNA here is from genome assembly GCA_964428215.1 of uncultured Candidatus Accumulibacter sp. GTDB lineage: Bacteria > Pseudomonadota > Gammaproteobacteria > Burkholderiales > Rhodocyclaceae > Accumulibacter. The sequence goes on from CAYRXO010000014.1 coordinate 5,201, forward strand.
CGCCATTATTCTCTCCACTTGCAAACACAGCCGGGATTATCGGCCGTGAAAACCCGGCACTTCCGTGCAAGACCGACGTGACTTCGAAAATTCGCCGTCTTCCCGAGTACTCATCACTTGCCAAACCATACCCAGTCCGGAGCGGGTGAAACATCCATTCGCCATCAGTGCACTGCGCTGCCGAAGCCCAGCCGATGATCGGTTCGTCGCAGGAACCAGAACATGACGGTTGGCGCAAGCCGCACGTGCTGTCGAATTTTTCACCCGCCGCCCGAGGAATCAGGCGTCTTCGTCGCCTTCCTCCTCGATGAATTCATCGCCGGCGACAGCTTCGAGAATTTCCTCGACAAACTGACTGCGGCCCTCGAGAACCGCATCGGCGACGCCACGCGCATACAAGCGGATCGCCCGCGAAGAATCGTCGTTACCCGGAATGACGTAATCGACGCCGTTTGGCGAGTGATTGGTATCGACCACCGCGACCACCGGAATGCCGAGCTTGTTGGCTTCAGTAATGGCGATCTTGTGATAACCGACGTCGACGACGAACAAAGCATCGGGCAAGGCCGCCATTTCCTTGATGCCGCCGATCGATTTGTGCATTTTGTCGATCTCGCGGGTGAGCATCAGCGCTTCCTTTTTGCCGAGACGGTCGAGCGAACCGTCGTCGCACATGCTTTCCATTTCCTTCAAGCGCTTGATCGACTGTTTGATCGTCTTGAAGTTGGTGAGCATGCCTCCCAACCAACGCTGCTCGACGAAGGGCGAAGCGCAGCGACTGGCCTCTTCGGCCATGATCTCGCGCGCCTGCCGCTTGGTGCCGACGAAGAGGATGGTTCCCTTGTTGGCCGACAGCTTGCGAACGAAACTCATGGCTTCGATGTACTTGGCCAGCGTTTTTTCGAGATTGACGATATGGATCTTGTTACGGGCACCGAAGATATAGGGCGCCATTTTCGGGTTCCAGAAGCGCGTTTGATGGCCAAAATGGACACCGGCTTCCAGCATCTGCCGCATCGTGGTAGACATGCGTCGTTACTTTCTCTATCAGGGTTGGACCACCATTCGCCTAGCTACCGCCTGCCATGTTGCCATGACGGACACCCTTGAACGGGCGAATGTGCGTATTCGGCGCCCGGTTATCCGGACGCCGTGCGTACCCTACGATACGCACTACAAATTTTGCTGCAGGAAGCCAGCAAAAGCCGGGCATGGTACCATCAAGCACTGTCAGATATCAATCGCTTGCCCCTGACGACATCCAACGACAAATTGCCTTGGCCCGGGGCTTCCTTTATCCTCCATCCTCTTTTTCGCCGACGCAATCATCTTACGCATGAGCATCCCGATCAAAACTCCGCAAGCTATCGAAGCCATGCGTCTTGCCGGTCGCCTGACCGCCGAAGTGCTCGATTACATCACACCCTTCGTCAAAGCAGGCGTCACCACTGACGAACTCGACAAGCTGTGTCACGATTACATGGTCCATGCGCAGCAGAGCATTCCAGCGCCTTTGAACTATGCGCCACCGGGTTACCGCCCGTATCCGAAATCGATCTGCGCCTCGATCAATCATCAAGTATGCCATGGCGTTCCGGGCGATCGCCAGCTGAAAAACGGCGACATCATCAATCTGGATATAACGGTGATCAAGGCTGGCTACCACGGCGACAGCAGCCGCATGTTTCAGGTGGGTGACGTCTCGTTGCAGGCCAAACGTCTGTGTGAAGTCAGCTACGAATGTCTGTGGCTGGGAATTGCGCAGGTGCGGGCCGGCGCTCAACTTGGCGACATCGGCCATGCCATACAGCAACATGCCGAAAAAGCCGGTTATTCGGTAGTCAGGGAATTCTGTGGCCACGGAATCGGCAGCCGCTTTCACGAAGAACCGCAAGTCCTCCATTACGGACGTCCGAACACCGGCATCCGGCTCGAAGCCGGTATGGTGTTCACCATCGAACCGATGATCAACGCCGGACGTGCGGCAATCAAGACGCTTTCCGACGGGTGGACCGTGGTCACCAAGGACCATAGCCTGTCGGCACAATGGGAACACACCGTTCTGGTCACCGAAAGCGGCTACGAGGTGCTGACCGTTTCGGCAGCGACTCCGGCAAAACCCGAGTGGATCAGCAAGCCGAACGAAATCCGCCCATGACACTGCTCACCCCGCCACGCGATCCGCTGCTCGCTACCTATAGACCGCGCATCCAGACCGGCCAGGCCGCCATCCGACAACGTTATTTGTCCGAAGGCGACGCAGCCCGTCTGTTGCGCGATCGCTGCCAACTGATTGATGACGTTTTTCGTGATTTCTGGTCCGCACTCGGCCTGCCAGAAAGCTTGGCCCTGCTCGCCGTCGGCGGTTACGGTCGTGGCGAACTCTATCCGTCCTCCGACGTCGATCTGCTGATCTTGTTGCCGGAAACACCTGACCCGCTGCTGACCGGACAACTGGAAGCGGCGGTCACCCTGTTTTACGACATCGGTCTTGAAGTTGCGCCAAGCGTACGCACCATCGAAGAATCCTGTCAGGCGGCAAGCGATGATCTCACCGTGCAAACTGCGCTGCTAGAAGCACGCCTGCTCATCGGCGACGAACCGCTGTTCCGCGCGTTCATTGAAGCAATCAACAAGCAGCTCGAACCGGCGACGTTTTACGAAGCGAAACGCAAGGAGCAGGACGAACGCCATCTGCGTTTCCAGCTTTCACCCTACAGCCTGGAGCCGAACTGCAAGGAAGCGCCCGGAGGTCTGCGTGACTTGCACATGATTCTGTGGATCGCGCGTGCGGCCGGCTTTGGTGGCGGCTGCGCGGGTCTCGCCGAACACGGTTTGATCACCCCGGAAGAGGCGGAAACGCTTTCCCGCTGCATCACCTTTCTCCAGGAACTGCGCACCCGTCTGCACCTGCATACCGGCCGGCGCGAAGACCGTCTGCTGTTCGATCACCAGACCGCGCTGGCCGAACAGTTTGGTCTACAAGCAACACCGACACGCCGCGCCAGCGAGCTGTTGATGCAGAAGTATTATCGAACGGCCAAGGAAGTCACCCAGATCAACACCATTCTGCTGCTCAACCTGGGCACAGCGATTTCCCCGGCTCCGGATCGGCCGCCGCAAGCGATCGACGAACACTTCCAGAACGCCAACGATCTGCTCGACATCGTCGATGAAGAGGTCTTCAGTCGACGGCCGGAACTGATGCTGACCGCTTTTCTGCGCATGGCCCAGCATCCGGAGTTGCTCGGCATGAGTCCACGCACCTTGCGCGGACTGTGGCACACCCGCACCCGTATCGATGACGCTTACCGTCGCAATGCGGTCAATCGCGCCTGTTTTCTCGAGCTGCTGCAGCAACCACGCGGCGTGCTGCACGAATTGCGACGCATGAACCAGTTCGGCGTCCTCGGGCGTTATCTGCCCAATTTCGGCAAGATCGTCGGTCAGATGCAGCATGACCTGTTCCATGTGTACACCGTCGACCAGCATATTCTACAGGTGTTGCGCAATCTGCGCCGTTTCATGACCGCTGAATTCACGCACGAATATCCGCTGTGCAGCGAACTGATCGCCGGTTTTCCACGCCCGTGGGTACTCTATATCGCCGCGCTCTTCCATGACATCGCCAAGGGACGTGGCGGCGATCACTCCGAACTCGGCGCCGTCGAGGTCGAAAAATTCTGCTTCGACCATGGTATCGACCGCGAAGACCGTGAATTGATCGTCTGGCTGGTCCGACATCATCTGCAGATGTCGACGGTGGCGCAGAAGCAGGACATTACCGATCCGGACGTCATTTGTACATTTTCGCAACTGGTCGGCAACGAACGCCACCTGACCGGACTGTATCTGTTCACCGTTGCCGACATCCGCGGCACCAGTCCGAAAGTCTGGAATAACTGGAAAGGACAGCTCCTCGAACAGCTCTTCAAAAGCACTTGCCGCACGCTGCTTTCCGGCGGCGTCATACCAGTCAAACAGGGATTGATCGAGGACCGCCAACAACAGACATTACGCCTGCTGCGCTACTTTGCCCTGCCCGATTCGGTACAGGAGCGTTTGTGGAAGCAGCTCGACGCCGTCTATTTTCTCCGGCACGAAGCGGAAGAAATCGCCTGGCATACGCGCTCGCTGTACTATCGACCACTGGGCGAGGAGCCGGTGGTCAAGGCTCGTCTCAGCCCGCAGCGATGCGGTCTCGAGGTCATGGTGTATACCCGTGACCAACGTGATCTGTTTGCCCGCGTCGTCGGTTTTTTCAGTCGAGCCGGCTACTCGATCGTCGAAGCCAAAATCCATACCACACGCCACGGCTATGCACTCGACAGTTTCAAACTGCTCGATCTCGGTGACCGGGACGGCGATCGCTCGATGATCAGTTACATCGAACACGAACTGACCAGCCGCCTGACATTGCAAAGCCCTCCCGAAGCACCGGGCGGCGGTCGACTTTCACGACAAGTCAAAAATTTCCCGATCCAGCCGACAGTGGCCATCGAAGCCGACGAGAAAGGCCAACATTACGTCTTGTCGATCGGCGCCGCTGACCGGCCGGGACTGCTGTACACCATTGCCACGATCATTGCCAGTCATGGTGCCCACTTGCATACTGCCAGGATTTCTACATTGGGCGAACGTGTCGAAGACACTTTCCTGATCAGTGGTGGCGATCTGGCAGACACCGCCAGCCGGATCAAGCTGGAAACGGAATTGCTCGAACGGCTCAAACTATGATGACTCGATCAATGCTTCGATGACGTCTGTTGGCCTGCACTGGTAAAGCGAAACAGCGACTTGCGTGAGATTTCACTTCTCGGCAGATCGACAGAAGTGTCGGAATCTTTTACACTATTTTCCAAAGGAACACTGTCGGACAACTGACAAATCGCTTACGGAAATGATTTATCACCGCTATTTTTTCCCTGGCACATTTGGTACAAAAATTGCTTATTAGCTTATTGAAAAATTTTGATTACACAATTTGTGCGTAAGTCATATCTGCCGGAAAGTGTGACCAAATGCGCGATTGCCGCATTTGTCGGACACTAGAATGGTGAACTGACGCGAAATAGAACCGGGCCAACAACAAGTTTGCTGCTGGACAGCCACAGAAATTTCTTACGCATTGCGGGCCGTGTGGAGAGAATTGATGGAAATTACTAAAACCATGGACAAGAAACTCGAATCTTCCGTTGTTTTGACTGAAGAACCGCAGGATTCCCCGCTTTCGGACCAGAGGCGGCGGCGTCTTATCCGTGGTGCGGTTGCTTTTGCCCCGCTGGTCCTTACCTTACGTAGCGGCGCATTGGCGGCAGCTTCATGCACCGGGGCCAGAATCGTGAATATTCCGAGTGACGGTGTGATTCCGAATGCCACCTCGACTGACGTTTGCGCTCCGACAGCAGCTATCTGCCCGGATCATCCCCTTATAGATCAGACCAAAGTTCTTACTCAACCAACCACGCTCATCAATATGGAAGCTAATGGCACTGGTTGGGGCTGTAAAACACAGACAGGCACTTTCTACACGGGGAACATGGCTGTTCTCAGTTCAACGTCTGCAACTTCGATGCTCGGGGGATAACCCCCTTCGACTTGCAGAATTTGTATTATTTTTTCACTTGTCCGCGCAGTTGCACGAGAGGAAATCAACGAGCCGGAAAACACGTCGCATTCCCCTTCTTATCAAGCGGATGGCCCAGGCGGGCTATTCGCTTTTTTTCGTGAATAGCCGCGCCTGTTCGACCTCATGTCTTTCGTCCTGATCGTTTCGATCTGACATGCAGCCCGGTAATCGTCACTGCGAATGCTCATTCTGACGCTATACTGATTCAAGGCTTCAGTGGAAGTCGCCAAGCGACTCACGAATCCCCTCGCCACTCGCGGAAGAGGAATCGAGGCCAAGAGGTTCAGACCGGGCTTTCATTCATGGCTCATGAGTGGTTGAAAAACAACTATTTCAAGAAGAGACATATTGTCTCGTCCACACAGAATATACATTGATCCGAAAATTCTGATGGTCTTGCTTCCCGCGGGTAAGGCTTTGATCTGGCAGAAGCTGGATGAGCATTTCATCGTCTACCAGCCGTCATCTGCCGAAACCCACATCTTGAACGAAACTTCTGCGCTGATTCTGGCCAGCATCGAACTCGGACCGCGATCAATCCACTCTGCCTTGGAATGGGCCGCCATGCGCCTTGGTGTGCCAACCAACGATCTTGACATCGAGGAATTCAGTGCAGCCATGGTCAGGCTTGATGAACTGGGACTGGTCGATTGCCAGGACGACGTAATGGTTGTCAGTGAATGATCGTCGCTGATCTCACGCCAGATGAATTCGCAGAACGGCTGACAACAATCGGCCTGGGTATTCGGTTCGGACCGTTCAAGTTGAGGATTCACTCCAACCTGCCGACTTTCGCACGCGTCGCCTATCCGCTATATGCACCGTATCCGCTGCTGTCGGTCGATCATCTGCTCGATTTCCACATTCAGATCAGCAGCCCGCCCGGTCTGCGTCGCTGGCTGCGACGCCAGGCGTGTTTCGCCCTCGATGGACACTTCCCTTTCGCGCCCTATACTGTCGAACACGCTTTTCCAGCGCTCGAATGGGGAATCAACTGGTGCATCGCCACCCGCGCGCACCATCTGCTGCTGCTCCACGCCGCCGGCGTCGAACGCGATGGCCGGGCGATCTTGTTTCCCGCCTCGCCGGGCGATGGCAAATCAACCTTATGTACGGCTTTGATACATTCCGGCTGGCGGCTGTTGTCGGACGAATTCGGGCTCGTGCTCCCGGAAGACGGTCGTCTGCTTCCCGTGCCGCGCGTCATCCCGTTGAAAAATGAATCGATCGACGTCATTCGGCGCTTTCGTCCGGAAGCAGTGATCGGCCCATCCTTTTTGAATACCCGCAAAGGAACCGTTGCCCATGTCCAGCCGCCCATCGACAGCATCCGCCGCGCCCGGGAACCGGCATGGGCGCGCTGGCTGGTTTTCCCGCGCTGGGTTGCTGATGCGCCGTTGAGCCTGCAGCCGATCACCAAGAGCCAAGCCTTTCTGATGGTCGCCAGCAACGCTTTCAATTACGATGTGCTCGATGAGACTTCATTCCGTCTGATCAACGCCATGGTGCGCACATGCGATTGTTTTACTCTGGTTTACTCCAGGCTCGAAGAGGCGATCTCAGCGCTCGATCAGCTCGACCGTGTCGACCATGTCTGACAAAAGCAGTGAAAACCTGCGCGCGCAGCGGCTGTTGCTCGATGCCTTGCGCCATCCCGACGAATTACCCGCGCTGTCGGCGGCGGACTGGGATCTGCTGCTCCGCGTCGCCCGTCGTACCCGCCTGCTGGGTCGGCTTGAAGTCAGTCTAGCGATTCGCGACGCACTGGCTAAGATACCTGAACGAGCCGCCGATCATCTGCGTGCGAGCCGTAACGTCATCAAACATCGTCAGACGCTGGTGGCCTGGGAAGTCAATCGTCTGCTGTGGGCACTCGCGGATATCGACACACCATTGATCTTGCTGAAAGGCACCGCCTATTTGCTGGCTGGACTCTCGCCGGCTTCGGGACGGATTTTCGCCGATGTCGACCTGCTGGTCGCTGAGGAGCGGCTAGATGAAATAGAAGCCCGTCTGTTGGCACGCGGCTGGTTCCGCACGCAGATCGACCCCTACGACGACCGCTATTACCGGGTGTGGATGCATGAAATCCCGCCTTTGCGCCATCGTGAACGCGGTACTGAAATCGACATCCACCATCGGCTGTTACCGAAAACCAGCCGGCTGGCATCGTCTCCCGAGTCCTTGTTTGCCGCCGCTCTCCCATTGAGCAATCGACGCTTGCACATTCTCGCGCCAGTGGACATGGTGCTCCACGCCCTGGTCCATTTGTTTCTTGAAGGCGATCCTGAAGAAGGTCTGCGCCTGCGCGACCTGCTCGACGTCCATGAACTGCTGAGGAATTTCAACGATAGGCCGGATTTCTGGTCAGAACTGATTCCACGCGCCCGTGAACTGGGTTTTCAGCGGCCACTCTACTATGGGCTGCTCCATGCGCAGGAACTGTTCGCCACGCCGATTCCCGCTTCGCTGACGGCTGAACTGGCGCAACTGGCTCCCCGCTGGCCAATCAAGGTGCTGATGGCCCGGTTGATCCGTCTGGCCTTGCTGCCCGAGCACCCCGATCATCCACGCCGCTCGGCGGCCATTGCCCGTTGGCTACTCTACGCCCGCGCACACTGGTTACGCATGCCCCCCGCACTGTTGAGCAAGCATCTGTTACGGAAGCTGTGGTTGCGTTGCCAGGGGGGGCGCAAACGGATCGATCTGGCGCAACTGGATCTCAAACAGCAATAGCGTGAGCGCCGTTGCTCTGCCGCCCGATCATGCGCGGCGGCTGTTCTGCGCCAGGACTTCGGCGTATATATCGTGTTCGTCGGCATCGACCACGCGCACGCGCAGGAAATCACCGGGAGCCGCGGCAAAATGGTCGTTGATCAACACCAGACCGTCGACTTCCGGTGCGTCGGCCATCGAGCGGGCAAGCGTGCCTTCAGCGTCGACTTCGTCGACCAGCACTTCGATTTCCTGACCAATCCTGGCAGCCAGCAATTCGGCTGAAATGTCTTCCTGCAACTCCATCAGACGCCGCCGACGGTCTTCGCGAACTTCATCGGGCAGCGCGCCCGGCAACCGATTCGCCGCTGCGCCATCGACCGGCGAATAGGCAAAGCAGCCAACCCGATTCAAACGCGCCGCGGCGATGAATTCCAGCAACTCTTCGAATTCAGCCTCAGTCTCCCCGGGAAAACCGGTGATGAAGGTACTGCGAATGGTCAGATCCGGACAAATGGCCCGCCACGCCTGAATCCGTTCCAGATTGTTCTCGGCATTCGCCGGACGCTGCATGGCGTTGAGAATGCGCGCACTGGCGTGCTGAAACGGCACATCCAGATAAGGCAGAATTCTCCCCTCGGCCATCAGCGGTAAAAGCGCATCGACCGAGGGATACGGATAAACGTAATGCAGACGAATCCAGATTCCCAGTTCAGCGAGCGCCGCACAAAGTTCCGGCAAGTGTGTGCGTATTGGTCGGCCGGCGATAAAGCCGGTGCGATACTTGACATCGACCCCATAAGCACTGGTGTCCTGCGAGATGACCAGCAATTCGCGGACGCCGGCATCGGCCAGGGTTTCCGCTTCTCGCAGGACGTCGCCGATCGGCCGGCTGAGCAGCGGCCCACGCAAGGAAGGAATGATGCAGAAGGTACAGGAGTGATTACAGCCCTCGGAAATCTTCAGATAGGCGTAATGCTGCGGCGTCAGCTTGATCCCTTGTGCTGGTACGAGACTGCTGAAAGGATCATGATCCGGCGGCAAATGCGCATGGATGTGCCGCAATACCTCTTCACTGGCATGCGGTCCGGTAACCGCCAGCACTTGCGGATGCGCTTGACGGACGACTTCCGCACGTGCGCCCAGGCAGCCGGTGACGATTACCCTGCCATTTTCCTCCAGCGCCTCACCAATCGCCGACAACGATTCTTCAACCGCTGCATCGATAAAGCCGCAGGTATTGACGACCACCAGATCGGCATCATGATACGTTGGTGAAATCGAATAGCCTTCGGCACGCAGTTTGGTCAGGATCTGTTCTGAATCGACCAGCGCTTTCGGACAACCGAGGGAAACGAAACCGATATTGTGCGGACGGGGCATCAGTCAATCACTTTTATAGCAGCGCTTCTCACGTTCCGAGGCAGACGTTGTCGCGCGGGGTTAGTAGACCACCAACGGACTACCGTTCCGGAAAAACGGAAGATGTTCATGTAAACACCAAGGGAATCCGCACAAAAGTTCCGAATGGAATATACACAACGGCATGGCAGCGGGCGACAAAACTCAGCAAGCGAAGGTTTGTCAACTCCTGCCAATGACGCAGCGATTGATCAACGCCTGTTTCGGTAGCTGATTGCCAACAGCAACAAGAAGCAGGCGAAGACGACGATAGCCACACCGGCCTGCATCAACGACGCCAGCTGAAAACCGCCCAAGTAATAGCTGCCGAGCAAGCGGCTGAATCCGGCGACCAGACAGAGCATAACCCCCGCCAGACCGACCAAACGTCCAAAAAGTAAAAACAGACCTTCCATTCTTGAATCCTCTGCGTTAAAAGGCAAATTGCGGTATCTTCTCGCCGTGGAGACGGGGACCGGTATTCATGCCGGATCGGACAGACCTCAGGAAATACTGTTCAGTTCGTCACACTCGCGATGGCCGACATCGAAGGTTCGCTTTGTAAGAATTCAACCTGCCTTCGAATTGACGGAACCATCTTTCCGGATTCCCGGCATTTCCTCCGGCCACCACCTTTCTCCCGGCCTGAATTGTAAGCGAGTCCGGCAGCGCAGCAAACCGTGATTCCTTTTCTCCAGCAGCATTCGACCGTAGTTTTTTCTCTCAGGACCTTCCGCGAATGAATGACAGCCCTACCGCAAGCTCGGCCAGCCGCTTCCCGACGATTCAACACATTGAGGTCGCCGATATCCCGAAGTGGTTGCAGGCCGGATGGCGCGATTTCCGCGCAGCGGGGTGGGCAAGCATGTTTTACGGCTTTTGTTTTACAGTTGCCGGACTGTTGATGTTTATCGTTTTCGCCAGGGCCTATGCGCTGTTCGCTGGCTTGACCACCGGTTTTCTGCTCATCGGACCATTTTTGGCGCTGGGTTTGTACGATCTCAGTCGGCAAAACGAACGCGGCCTGACACCCCGTCTGGCGCCCACTCTTGCCGCCTGGCGACCCAATCTTCCCAATCTCGGGCTGTTCGCTGCGCTGCTGGCCATCGTACTATTGGTTTGGGCCCGGGCATCGATCATTGTTTTCGCAATGTTTTTCACCGGTGGCTTACCGACCTTCGCCGATGTCGTACGTACGGTGCTGACTTTCGCACAACCCGACTTCGCCATGGTCTATTTCGCCGTCGGCGGCTTTTTCGCTTTATTCGTCTTCGCCATCAGCGTCGTCGCCGTACCCTTGATGCTCGACCGGCAGAGCGACGCAGTGACGGCGGCGATTGCCAGTCTCGTCGCCTGTGGCCGCAATCCATTGCCAATGCTGTTGTGGGCAATGGTCATCGTGCTACTGGTCGGGATCGGCTTTGCGACCTCGTTTATCGGCTTGCTGGTCACCATGCCACTGGTCGGACACGCCACCTGGCATGCCTATCGTTCTCTGGTCGCGAACGAACTGGTCGCCGATCAGTCCGGCAAGGCGTTCAACTGATACAGGCTTTCCAGCTGTGGACTGGGTGAAGCCAGAAAACCGAACCAGCGGTCGTAAATGACGAAGATTTCCCGTATCCGCGCCAGCCGGGCGAGTTCCCGATTCACTGCCAGACGGAAGTTGGCATCGTTACGGCGAACCATCAAGGCCACCGGCTCCTGCGTGAAATTTTCGTTGCCCAATTGCCATTCGCCGGGGTTGGGTGACTCGAGCGCCAGTGCAACCAGCGATGAACGATCGGCGACATAAGCCTCGGCCCGGCCCTTGAACAGATCCGACACCGCTTGTCGATGATTGTTGAAACGCAACAGTTCGACGGCAGACAAGCGTTTACTGGCCAGTGCTTCGTTCAAACTCCGTTCACCGGGCGAGCCGAGAACCACGGCCACGCGCCTGTTTTTCAGATCTTCCAGACGCCTGATGGCGAAAGAACGGCGCGACAGAAAGCTCAGTCCTTCGATGGCGATCGGCAGACTGAAATCGACTTCCTCCATGCGCGACAGAGAACTGGTGGTGGCGCCGCACTCGATGTCGATCTGACCGGACTTCAACTTGCCGATGCGCGTTTCCGGCGTCACCGGCACCCATTGCAACTGCAGCTCATCGATAGCGAGCTGACGAATCAACGCGGCGGCGATTTTCAGACAGATATCGACCGAGTAACCGGTCGGCTGGTTATCCTCGCCGACATAGGAATAGGGAATCGCCTGTTCGCGATAGCCGAATGAGATCGATTTGCCCGCCTTGATTTTGTCGAGGGTATCGGCAGCCAGCAACGATCCCGCAAAGCCCAGCAGCAGACTGCCGGCGAGGATGGCGGGAAACCGATTCAATTGCATGCTCATTCTCCGAAAGAAAAGGCGTCGAACCGTCCTGGTCGGAACCGCGCCCGCTGAGCCGGATCAGCCATTGGCTTTCACGACCAGGCGGTCAGAAACTCCTGCCAGTGGGGTTTGCCGATTTTCGACAGCTCGGCCCGCACGAAGCTTAACTCAGCCGCGTATTCAGGGCGTGACATTTCGCCGCGCAGCAAGCGGAAACGAAGCGAAACGAGATAGGTGTTGAGGACATCGGTTTCGCAATAGTCGCGAATTTCGCTGATCCGACCGTCCTGCCAAGCTTGCCAGACCTTACCGCCGTCCATTCCCAGCTTTCCAGGAAAGCCGATCAGTTTGGCCAGTTCGTCGAGCGGCACGCTGGCGCGCGGCTGATATAGTGCCAGCAAATCCATCAGATCGAGATGGCGTGTGTGATAACGGCTGATGTAGTTGTTCCACTTGAAATCCCGGCTGTCGCCATAGTCGCCATCACCGAGATTCCAGTAGCGTGCGGCGACGACGCCGTGAATCAGGCTGCGATAATGCAGGACCGGCAAATCGAAACCGCCACCGTTCCATGAAACGAGCTGCGGCGTGAATTTCTCGACACCGTCGAAGAAGCGTTGCACGATTTCCTCTTCGCCGTGCTCCGGTTCGCTGATCGACCATACCTTCAGATCGTTGCCTACGCGCAGCAGACAGGAAATGACCGCTACCCGTTGCAGATGCAGCGGCAGAAAATCATGGCCGCTTTCCGCCCGCCGCCGCTGGAAGGCCATTTCGGCCACCTCGGCGTCCGCCAGCGTCGCGTCGAGCGCATGTAACCGGCGCAAACCGGCGACATCGGGGATCGTTTCGATGTCGAAAACGAGGATCGGCTGCATGCCGACGATCAGCCCGGGAAAACGCCGGTCGATAAATAGCGATCGCCGCGATCGCAAACGATGGTCACGATCACCGCATCGTCCAGCTTGTGTGCCAGACGCAAAGCGACAGACAGCGCGCCACCGGAAGAAATGCCGGCGAAAATGCCCTCTTCGCACGCCAAGCGGCGCGTCATTTCCTCGGCCTCACCCTGCGACACCGATTCGATCGCATCGACCCGAGAGCGTTCGAAGATGCGCGGCAGATAGGCTTCCGGCCATTTGCGGATGCCGGGTATTTGCGAACCGTCCTCGGGCTGGCAACCGATGATGCGTACCGCCGCGTTCTGTTCCTTGAGATAACGCGAAACGCCCATGATCGTGCCGGTGGTCCCCATGCTGCTGACGAAATGGGTGATCTTCCCGGCGGTCTGTCGCCAGATTTCCGGGCCGGTTCCTTCGTAATGCGCCAGCGGGTTATCCGGATTGGCAAACTGATCGAGAATGACCCCCTGCCCCTTGTCGCGCAGGCTGACAGCCATGTCACGCGCCAGTTCCATGCCGCCATCGCGCGGCGTCAACACCAGTTCGGCGCCAAAAGCGCGCATCGTCTGCCGACGTTCGAGACTCTGATTTTCCGGCATCACCAGAATCATGCGATAGCCGCGCAGCGCAGCGGCCATCGCCAGGGCAATGCCGGTATTGCCGGAAGTGGCTTCGATCAGGGTGTCCCCCGGCCGGATGTCGCCACGCTGCTCGGCACGGGTGACCATCGACAACGCCGGGCGATCCTTGACCGAACCGGCCGGATTGTTACCCTCGAGTTTGGCCAGAATGACGTTGCCCCGACTTTCGACGGCTTCGCCGGGCAGCCGGCGCAAACGGACCAGCGGCGTCCCGCCGACATGCTTTTCCAGGCCGTCAAACATGCGCGTTCAGCCACTGAACATACTGAGCAACGCCTTCCTCGACGCTGGCGAAGCTCTCCTGGTAACCAGCCTGCCGCAATTTGCTCAGGTCGGCCTGGGTATAACTCTGATATTTGCCGCGCAAGTCATCCGGAAACGGGATGTATTCGATCAGGCCCAGTGCAACCAGTTCGTCGAGGGGCAGCGCCGGCAGACCGGACAAGGCGCGACCACTGTTGACATTGGCGACGGCCAACTCGTTGAAGGTCTGCGCCCGCCCCGTACCGACGTTGAATAAGCCGGACAGTTCCGGATGGTCGTAGAAGAAGAGGTTTACCTTGCACACATCGGCGACGTGGACGAAATCCCGCCGCTGCTCGCCACTACCATAGCCGTCGGCAGAGGCAAACAGTTTGACCCGACCCGCACTGCGGAGCTGATTGAAGTGATGAAAAGCGACCGAAGCCATCCGCCCCTTATGTGTTTCACGCGGTCCATAGACATTGAAATAGCGGAAGCCGACCACTTGCGAAGCGAACGCCCCCTGGGTTTCCTGTCGCTGACGAACGACCTGATCGAAGAGAAATTTCGAATAGCCATAGACATTCAGCGGCGCCTCATATCGCCGTTCCTCGCGGAACACGCCACCGCTGCCATAGGTCGCCGCGCTCGAGGCGTAAAGAAACTGGACTTCCTCATCCAGGCACCAGTCGAGCAGCGCGAGCGAATAACGATAGTTGTTGTCGAGCATGTAGCGTCCATCGCTTTCCATGGTGTTAGAACAGGCACCCTGATGGAAAACGGCGTCGACCTCGCCATCGAAATCTCCCGCGGTCAAGCGTTCGAGAAATTCCGTCTTGTCGAAATAGTCGGCCAGCTCGCAGTCGACCAGATTCTTGAATTTTTCGGCCTTGCTCAGATTATCGACGGCGATGATCCGCTTGCTGCCGCGACCGTTCAAGGCCTTGACAATATTCGAACCGATAAAACCGGCGGCGCCGGTCACGATGGTATACATGCTTCACCTCATCTCAACGCCATAGCCAGTTCATTCCGACTGACTACGGCTGTTCCCAATTTGCCGACGACGATTCCCGCCGCAACGTTGGCAACATGCACCGCTTCTGACCAGGGCGCGCCACGAGCCAGCATCACCGCCAGGGTGGCGATCACCGTATCGCCGGCACCGGAAACGTCGAACACTTCCCGCGCCACCGCCGGTTCATGCCAGCGACCATCGCTGTTGAAGAGCGTCATTCCCTCTTCGCTACGCGTCAATAGCAGCGCTGTCAGATCGAGCGAACGGCGCAACGCCTCGGCCTTGTCGCTCAGCTCGTCTTCATCGCGCCAGCCGCCGACGACGGTGCGCAATTCCGCCCGGTTGGGAGTGACCACCGTTGCACCGGCGTATTTCGAGAAATCGTCGCCCTTTGGATCGACGAGGACGATTTTGCCGGCGGATCGCGCGAGGCGAATCATTTCGGCAATGTGCGTCAGCCCCCCCTTGCCGTAATCGGAAAGAATCACCGCGTCGCAGGTGGCGACCCGTTCGGAGAATTCCTTGAGTTTGGCACGCAGAACTTCGTGTGATGGCGAAGTCTCGAAATCGATGCGCAATAGTTGTTGTTGCCGCCCGATGACGCGTAACTTGACCGTGGTACTGATCGCCGGGTCACGGTGCAGACTGACGTCGATCCCTTTCGCCGCCACCAGCTGTTGCAAAGAGTGTCCCGCTTCATCGTCACCGACGACCGACAGCAGACTGACCTGCGGCCCAAGCGCCAGTACGTTGCCTGCGACGTTGGCCGCCCCACCGGGACGTTCTTCGCTACGGCCGATTTTGACCACCGGCACGGGCGCTTCCGGCGAAATGCGTTCGACTTCGCCAAACCAGTAGCGATCTAGCATCACGTCACCGACGATCAACAGACGCGCCGACGACAGATCAGCCAGCGACATCGTCAGCCGTTGTATGCATGGGAAAACGTAACGCCTGACGGCTGGACCCGGAGCCGCAGCGGACGACTGGCAAGATGAGAACTCCTACGGTGTCAGATCGAATTCTTCGGTGCGTTTCGGCGAGTAGGTTTCCCAACCACCGCACGCCGGGCAACGCCAATAGAACTGGCGCGCCTTGAAGCCGCAATTATCGCACCGATAACGGGCCAGACGGCGGGTATAGCCCTGGACGATGCTCTTGGCAAGATCGAGATCGGCCCGGTTTTCGGGTGGCGCAACCAGCAGGCGGGCCTCGAGCAGTTTGTCGAAACCGAGCAGCGTCGGATTACGTTTCAATTCATCGCGCACTAATCGGTAGGCAGCCTCCGGACCATCGCTTTCGAGAACCAGTTGAAAAACGACATCGAGCAAATCGAGCGAGGGGTAATGTTCGAGATAGCCGCGCAACAGCTGCAGGCCTTCTTCGCGCCGATCAAGTTTGCGGAACGCTTCCAGCAAGCGCTTGGCGACCAGCGCCAAATACGGTGGATCCTGTTGCTCGATACGTTGCCAGCATTCAATCGCCGCCGGCACTTGGTCCTGCTGAAAATGGATGTCGCCCTGTAGCAGGCTGGCACGTACACATTTGCGGTTGTGTTCGAGTGCAGTTTGCAGATAGGGAAGCGCCAGATCACGGCGTGAGCGGAGAATTTCTGCGGCCGCCAGTTCGCAATGATATTCGGCAATTTCTTTATGCGAAGCGAAATCGGGTAATTCCGAAGCAATGCTGATCGCTTTCTGCCAGTCTTTTTCGAGTTGATATATTTCCAGCAGATTGCGCTTGGCTTCCTCCGCCAGCGCTGTCGGACGCAGTTTTTCAAAAACTTCCTCGGCACGGTCGAGCAGTCCGGCCTTGAGAAAATCCAGCCCCAGTTCAACCATCGCCTGCAATTTCATCTCCTGGCGGAGATCCTCGCGTTCGATGAGACTCTGATGCATGCGGATGGCGCGCTCGGTTTCACCCCGTCGCCGGAACAGACTGCCGAGTGCGAAATGCAGTTCAATGGTTTGCGGGTCGACCTTGACTGCCTCGACGAACGATTCAATCGCCCGGTCCGGTTGCTCGTTGAGCAGAAAGTTCAAACCCTGGAAATACGAGCGCGGCAATACTCGCGACTCCTTGACCAAGTGACGGATATCGATACGTGCCGCCGCCCAGCCGAGGCCGAAAAACAAGGGAAAAAGGATCAGCTGCCAGTATTCGAACTCAATCATGCGCGCAACCTTGTCCGTAGTTCACCTTCTGCGCCTGTATCACTTCAAGGAAGCGGTTCGGCCTGCCCGCCGGGCAGCGCATTCGCTTGGCTCTCCGGAAGTCCGGCTTTCAGTTCAACCAGCTGACGGCGCAAGCGAAAAAACGTAGCCAGCATCGCCAGAACAGCCAGCACCGCCCCGGCAACAAAAAAAACCAGCATGACGATCACCAACGGCGCGTGCCAGACGGCACCGAGAAAAAAGCGGACATTGACCAGTTCCGTGTTTTTGATGGCGAAGGCGAACAGAAACAGGAATAGCAAGACTCTCGCCGCCCACGACAAGGCACGCATCGATCACTCCCGATTTCTGAATCGCCAGCCACTTTGATCCTGTCGCCAGAGCATGCACCCGTCCCCTGTCACGCGAATTCGAATTCCGACCAGTCCGCACTGCAGAAAGCACGCTACCTTCCAGAAATACAGGCAGGCATCGACAACAAACGGGCGGCAACTTGCGTTACCGCCCTTCGTCGAGCATCAACCTGACCTAATCAGAGAAGCTGGGGTGAGCGACTACCGAAACGAGACTCGCTTGCGGTCTCCGGATCGTCGCCGATTTCTCCGTGATTCCTTCAGATCGTTTCCAGCGAGCCGTCCACCCGTTCCCGCAATTCCTTGCCGGCCTTGAAGTGCGGCACCCATTTCTCGGGCACGTCCACCTTGTCACCCGATTTGGGATTACGACCGACTCGCGGCGGGCGGTAATTCAACGCGAAGCTGCCGAATCCCCTGATCTCGATGCGATCACCTTTGGCCAAAGCATCAGCCATCGCGTCGAGAATCATTTTCACCGACAAATCCGCATCCTTGGCGAGTAACTGCGGAAAACGTCCAGCCAGTTGTGCAATAAGATCCGACTTGGTCATCTTTACCCTATTACTGTGGGTTGTTGAGCTTGGCTTTCAGCAGCGCCCCCAGATTGGTGGTTCCAGAACTGGCACTGCTGTCCGCGGAGAACTTCTGCATGGCCTCATGGTGCTCGGCCTGCTCCTTGGCTTTGATTGACAGGCTGATCGAACGCGTTTTACGATCAACGTTGATGATCATCGCCTCAATCTTGTCACCTTCCTTGTAAACCTTGCTCAGGTCGTCGATCCGCTCGCGGGAGACCTCGGAAGCGCGCAGATAAGCTTCGATGTCGCCATCGAGCATCACCACCGCGCCACGCGCATCGACCGACTTGACCGTGCCGCGCACGATGCTGTTCTTGTCGTGCGTCGCAATGTAACTGGTGTAAGGATCGCCATCGAGTTGCTTGATGCCTAGCGAAATGCGTTCCTTGTCGGTGTCGATCGCCAGCACCACGGCTTCGACTTCGTCGCCTTTCTTGAAATTGCGGATCGCCTCTTCGCCGGGCTGCGACCACGACAGGTCGGACAGATGCACCAGACCGTCGATACCGCCTGGCAAACCGATGAACACGCCGAAGTCGGTAATCGACTTGATCGCGCCATGCACGCGGTCGCCCTTCTTGTAGTTCATCGAGAACTCGTCCCACGGATTCGCCGCGCATTGCTTCATGCCCAGGGAAATGCGCCGCCGGTCCTCGTCGATTTCGAGAATCATCACTTCGACTTCGTCACCGAGCTGGACGACCTTCGACGGATGGACGTTCTTGTTGGTCCAGTCCATTTCCGAGACGTGCACCAGACCTTCTATGCCCTGCTCGATTTCGACGAAAGCGCCATAATCGGTCAGGTTGGTCACCTTGCCGAACAGACGGGTCGTCGGCGGATAACGGCGGGAAATGCCGACCCAAGGATCTTCGCCAAGCTGCTTGAGGCCGAGCGAAACGCGGTTTTTTTCCTGATCGAATTTGAGGATCTTGGCCTGCACCTCGTCGCCGACCGCCAGCACTTCCGACGGATGACGCACCCGCCGCCACGCCAGATCGGTGATGTGCAGCAGACCGTCGATACCGCCCAGATCGACGAAAGCGCCGTAATCGGTGATGTTCTTGACCACGCCCTTGACGATGGTCCCTTCCTTGAGGGCAGCGAGCAGGGCGTCGCGCTCTTCGCCGACACTCGCCTCGAGCACTGCACGACGGGAAACGACGACGTTGTTGCGCTTGCGATCGAGCTTGATGACCTTGAAATCGTAAGTCTTGCCTTCGTACGGCGTGGTGTCCTTGACGGGCCGCATATCGACCAGGGAACCGGGCAGGAAGGCACGGACACTGTTGGTCATCACCGTCAGCCCCCCCTTGACCTTGCCGGTAATCGTGCCGGTGACGAGGGAACCATCGTTGAGCGCCAGTTCCAACGCGTTCCACGCGGCAACCCGCTTGGCACGATCGCGCGATAAACGCGTTTCACCGAAACCGTTTTCCAGTTGCTCGATGGCCACCTGGACGAAATCACCGACTTTGACTTCGATGCCGCCCTGATCGTTGAGAAATTCTTCGAGATCGATATAACTCTCGGACTTGAGTCCGGCGTTGACGACGACGAAGTTCTGGTCGACGCGCACGACTTCGGCCGTGATGACTTCACCCGGACGCATTTCCTGACGCCCGAGGCTCTCTTCAAAAAGTTCGGCAAAGCTTTCTTGCATGGAGGGATTAGCTGACATATGTGGGTTGAATTACCTGACCGCGAAAACGCGGGTTAAGTTGGTCAAGATCACCGCATGCAGTGACGCTGAAAAAACCCGCTGCGCAGCCGGATTCCCGGCTTGCGCCAACAAGCTTTTCAGGCGTTGAATGGGTGACACCTTCGATAAAAAACGATTTTTTACCGATTTTCAGGAGTCTGTCTGACCCAATCCAGCACCTGTTGCACCGCAAAATCGATGGTCAGGCCCGTTGTATCGAGCAGTTCAGCCTCCTCGGTTTGCCGCATCGGCGCGACGCTACGTTGGCTATCGCGTTCATCACGCGCGCGCAGATCCAACAAAACGTCCGCCATACTAGCAGCGATTCCTTTTTTTAACAACTGCTTATATCGGCGCTCAGCACGCATTTCGACACTGGCCGTAAGAAACACCTTGCAGCTTGCGTCAGGAAAGACGGTCGACCCCATGTCGCGGCCGTCGGCCACCAGACCGGGCGAGCGACGGAAGGCACGTTGCCGGAACAACAGCGCCGAACGTACGGCCGGCAATACCGCGACGCGCGACGCGCCCATGGAAATTTCTTCGCTGCGAATGGCGTCGCTGACATCCTCTCCGCAAAGCAGAATCTGCTCGCCGATGAAGTGCACGTCGAGCGTCGCCGCCAGCGCCGCCACTGCGGACTCGTCGTCCCAGGCAACGCCGGCCCGCTGTGCGGCCAGCGCCGTCAGACGATAGAGCGCGCCGGAATCGAGATAGTGCCAGCCGAGCGCAGCGGCAACCCGCGTCGCCACCGTCCCCTTGCCGGAAGCGGAAATGCCGTCGATGGCCAGCACCGGCACCGTCTGCGCAAGCTGGGCAAAGCAGGCGAAATAATCGGGAAAGGTTTTGCCGACCGTAGCGGGGTCGTTGATCCGCAACGGTGTGCCGCGGGCGAGCAGCGCAAAACACATCGCCATCCGATGGTCATCGTAGGTATCGATGACTGCCGGCGACAGACCCGCTGCCGACGGATGAATGCGGATGTAATCGGCGCCTTCTTCGACCTCGACCGACAGCTTGCGCAATTCCCTGGCCATCGCCGCCAGCCGGTCGGTTTCCTTGACCCGCCAGCTGGCGATGTTGCGCAAGGTCGTCGGCCCATTGGCGAAAGGAGCGACGGTGGCCAGCGTCATCGCCGCGTCGGGAATGTGGTTGGCGTCGAGATCCAGCCCTTGCAAGACCGCATCTTGCGGCGCCGAGGCTTCGATCCAGTGGTCGCCATAGGTGATCCGGGCACCCATCGCCGCCAGCGCATCGGCAAACAGCACGTCGCCCTGCACCGAATCGCGGCCGACGCCTTCGACGCGCAGCGGTCCGCCGGCGATGGCGCCGAGCGCGAGAAAGTACGACGCTGAAGAAGCGTCACCTTCGACGTGCATGACGCCCGGCGAGCGATAGACGCTGCCGGCCGGCACGGTGAATCGTTGCCATCCCTCGCGTTCGACCACGACGCCGAAGCGCGCCATCAAGGCCAGGGTCATCTCGACATACGGCCGGGAAATCAGTTCGCTGCTCATTTCGACGACCGTAGCGACGCCCGACAGCGGCAAGGCCATCAGCAAACCGCTGAGAAACTGGCTGGAAACGTCGCCACGCAGTCTGACCAGCGGTATCCCGCCTGTCGCTGGCGATGAAGGCGGGCTGATGCGCAAGGGCGGATACCCTTGCTCAGCGGCGTACTCGATGTTGGCCCCCAACTGGCGCAAGCCGTCGACCAGATCGCCGATCGGCCGCTGGTGCATGCGCGGTACGCCACTGAGCGTGAAGTGCCCACCGGCCAGCGCCAGCGCCGCAGTCAATGAGCGGAAAGCCGTTCCGGCGTTGCCGAGAAACAGTGAAGCCGATCGCACCGGCACGTTGCCGGCGGTACCGCGCACCCGGTAAACGTTGTCGGCCGGCGCTTCGACAGGCACCCCGAGTGCTTGCAAGGCGTCGAACATGCGCGCCGTATCGTCGGAATGCAGCAGATCGCGCAGCTCGGTCTCGCCGACGGCCAGCGCCGACAACAACAACAGGCGATTGGAAATGCTTTTTGAACCGGGCAGACGCACGCTGCCACGCGCCGCCAGCAATTGCGGCAAATCGATGAAATCGGCACTCATGTCGGAGTTTTCTGGTCGGTCCAGGCGCGCCGGGCGGCGCGCGCCCGGGTGAAAATCGTTTCCAGACGTACGCCGTCGCTCTGCTGCAGCGCGCTGCGCAAATCGGCGAGCTGTTGGCAATAGGCATCCAGTTCGCCGACCAGCGCTTCCCGGTTGGCCAGACAGATGTCGCGCCACATTTCCGGGTGACTGGCGGCGATACGCGTGAAATCGCGAAAGCCGCTGGCAGCGAACGAAAAGAGCAGCTCGTGATTGTCGCGTTGCAGCAATTCATGCACCAGCGCAAACGACAACAGATGCGGCAGATGACTGACGGCGGCAAAAATCTGGTCGTGCTCTTCCGGAGCGAGCACTTTGATCAGGCCACCGCAGATCTCCCACGCCGCCCGCACACGAGCAACGTTTTCAGGTGAGTTTTCCGGCAGCGGGGTCAGGACCACGTTTTTCTGCCGATAGAGATCGACTCGCGCCGCCAGGGCGCCGCTGTTTTCGGCGCCGGCGATCGGGTGCGCGGGAACGAAGCGGCACAAAGCGTCGCCAAAATGTTGCCGCGCCGCCGCAACGACGTCGGCTTTGGTGCTGCCGGCGTCGGTCACCACCGTCCGCGCGCCGAGGCACGGCGCGATACGAGCCATGATTTCGGCACAGCGGCCAACCGGTGTGGCGATCAGCACCAAGTCGGCATTCGACACTTCCTGGCCGATGTTGAACCCGGCGCGGTCGACGATTCCCAGTTCCAAGGCCTGCGACAGCGAGCCGAGCGTCCGTCCGAAACCGACCAGTTCACCGACTTGTCCGGCTTGGCGCAAAGCCAGCGCGAACGAACCGCCGATCAGTCCGACGCCGAAAATGACGACTTTCTCGAACAGTGGCGGACTGGTCTGCATGGCGGCTCAGCCGGCGGAGGCCAAGGCGGTCGCGAGCGCATCGAGGAAACGCGCGTTCTCCTCCGCGGTGCCGATCGTCACGCGCAGCCAGTCCGGCATGGCGTAACCGCCGAGCGGCCGGACGATCACCCCTTGCCGAAGCAGCCTCTGATACACCTGCGCGGCATGGGCCAACTTAAAGGTGACGAAGTTGCCGGAGGAAGGAATATAGCGACAGGCCAGACGCTCCAATCCATCATAGATTTGCCTCATGCCGGCCGCGTTGAGCGCGAAGCTGCGCGCGACGAACTCGTCATCGCCGAGCGCGGCACTGGCCGCCGCCAAAGCCAGGTTGTTGCAGTTGAACGGCTGGCGCACGCGATTCATCAGGTCGGCGATAACCGGCGAAGTCAGCGCGTAGCCGACGCGCAAACCGGCCAAGCCATAGATCTTCGAGAAAGTGCGCGTCAGCAGCAGATTCGGATGACTGGCCAACCAGACGCCGGTATCCAGTCGCTGCTCGACGGGCAGATATTCGTTGTACGCTTCGTCGATGACCACCACCACCTCGTCAGGCACGGCAGCCAGGAAAGCCTGCAGTTCGGCATACGGCAGGAAGGTGCCGGTCGGGTTGTTCGGATTGGCGATCCAGATCAGCCGGGTATCGGCGCGGATTGCCGAGCGCATCGCCGCCAGATCGTGACCGTAGTCGACCGCCGGCACGACGATCGCCGTCGCGCCGGCCGACAGCGTCGCCAGGGGATAAACGGCAAAAGCGTACTGCGAGAAGATCGCTGACCGTCCCGGCGCCAGAAAGACGCGCGCGATCAGATCCAGAACGTCGTTGGAGCCATTGCCCAGCACTAGGCAGGACATATCGACGCCACAATGCGTCGCCAACGCCGACTTGAGTTCGAAATCATCCGGATAGCGCGCCAGATCGGGCAGCGCCGCTTCGATCGCCAGGCGTGCTTTCGGACTCATGCCAAGCGGGTTCTCGTTCGACGCCAGCTTGACGATCTGTTCGACGGCCAGACCCATTTCGCGCGCCAACTGGGTGATCGGTTTGCCGGGCTGGTACGGCGAGATG
>CAYRXO010000015.1:0-7521 GCA_964428215.1 uncultured Candidatus Accumulibacter sp.
CACCCTGACCAAGTATGAATCCGGCGTAACCGTCAATGCCGTTAGCCTTGACATTCGGCATGTACTTGTTGGCTATGGGTGTAAGCCTTCCACCTCGCTCGGTAGAGGCCAAGTGCACGACTGCACGCACCCGCAGCACTTGATTGTCGTGCAACCGCTGTCTTCGGCGGGCGGGCGGGGGGAGGTTCGGGGCGGCGGCTGCGCTGCGCGTCGGGCTCGCCCGTGCGGTGTGCATTTCCGCACTTTCAGCGTGTGGCATGCATCATCTGTCGAACGATCGCCAGCCTCTAGTCTTGGCAGCGTGTTCCGGACCTTCGCACGCTCTTCCAGGAAAACGTGCCGGGCACAGTTCGTTTCTCGACACAACTTCAATGGAGATCCCGATATGAGCACTTCAAACGACAAAGCCGCCGCGCGCATCACGGCCGATGACATCGCCAGCGTCGCCCAAGCTGGCATCGACCGCGCGCTGGCCGCGCGTGCGCAGGCCAGCGAACTGAGCGAGGAAGAAATCGCCGCCGTCGGCGGTGGCGCCTCGACCTCGCTCAATTTGCTGGGCAAGCCGATCTTGCAGATCAATCCCGGCACTCTTGCCGGTCCGTATCCCGTGCATCCCACAGGGATCGCTGGCTTGCTCAACACAACGCGCTTCTGAGTCGGC
Source organism: uncultured Candidatus Accumulibacter sp. (assembly GCA_964428215.1). Lineage (GTDB taxonomy): Bacteria > Pseudomonadota > Gammaproteobacteria > Burkholderiales > Rhodocyclaceae > Accumulibacter. Next base: position 662 of record CAYRXO010000015.1, read on the forward strand.
GCTCATGGCCACCGATAACGAAATCCTCTGCCCGAGCGCCTTTCCCGAGTGGGAAGGCGCTCGGCTGTTCGCGGTGGTCGGCGGCACCTGCGATAGGCCGGAAACGGCCTATCTCGACCAAAGCCAGCCGGTAGACCCGGAATGGCTGGCTCTGGCCGGCCCCGTGACGCCGATCGAGATCTTCCGCTTTGCCGCTCCCTTCGCCGCGCACGCCTGTCAGCAGTACGACGCCGAAGGCGGCACGTGCCGGCTGGCGCAGAAAACCAGTCGTCTGGCGCCGATCGTGGTGCACAAACTGCCGCGGTGCACGATCCGCGCCGGTTGCCGCTGGTGGGTGCAGGAAGGTGCCGCCGCCTGTCAGCGTTGCCCGCAAGTGGCGACGCTCAATTTCGCTCCCAGCGAGGCGATGCGCATCGCGGCCAATCCGCAGATCACGTCTCCTTCTGCGGCAGAGCAAGCAGCGGACAAGGTCAGCGAGCAGCCGGCATGACACCGCTGCTTTCCGACTTTCGTCCGGGCGAGGGGTGCATGGCGATGCGAATCGGCCCTCGCCGCTTGCCCGCCGCTGAAAGAGTGGGACCTTTGTTCTTTTTCCCGTCTTGTCGACGTTCTTCCATGGAGGAAAACATGCGGCACTTTGCCTTTGAAGAATTTCTGCCTGAAAAAGCCCCCACTACGGTTTGCTGTCGACGAGCGAGAAGGCCAGCTCACCTGACGTCTTTTCCCACCCGACTGACGTCGCTCAAGCATCTGTCGAAGAGAAAACGGTTGCCGGTCTGCCGGACAGCCCGGTGTTCGGGAAAATGTGTGACAGCCAGCTGACCGAGTCGATTTGCACGCTGTTCGGCCTGTGGTTCGGCATGACCTGCGGCGCGCTGCTCGGCGATCTGCCGGGGATGCTGGTTGGAGGCTGCGTCGGTCTGCTGTGCGCCTGCCTCCTCTGTCGCATCGCCGCCGACGCAGGCAATGACTGAGCTCTCTGCCCCATCCCACTAATAAAAAAATGTCCATGCACGCCCCGTCTCGGTGTTTTCCGTTCGATTCGTCGGCTGTTGCCGTCTTTGTTGCCCTCTTGCCTCGTCTGAACTGCCACCATGAACCAATCTCTGTTCCGCCCCGAAGTCTTTACCCAACGTCAGGAGGAAAGCAATGGTGAAGTGCTGTTGGCGCAACTGTCACTGGTCAACTGGCTGGTCAGCCTGGCGGTGGCCAGCGCGCTGGCAGTGGCCGCGTATGTCATCTGGGGGGAATTTACCCGCAAGGAGCATGTCTCCGGTTATCTGCTGCCGACGCGCGGGCTGGTACGCGTTTTTGCGCCGCTTAACGGCACCGTCGTCGACAAGCGGGTGCATGAAGGCCAGCAGGTCAAACGGGGCGAAGTGCTGCTGGTTCTGTCCAGCGAACGCGGCAGCCCCGTCACGCGCGAAACGCAAGCGGCAATCCTCGGCGAATTGCGCCAGCGCCGCGACAGTTTGCGCGGCGAGCGTGGTACGCAAGAAGAGATCGATGCTCTGGCCAGCAGCGCGCTGGCAGGCCGCGCGCGGGGTATCGAGACTGAACTGGCCGCGGTGCAGGGCCAGCTCGACTTGCAAAACCGTCGCGTAGCCGCCGCCGAACGTACGGTCGCCCGGCACGAGCAATTGGTCGCCGCGCGCTTCGTCGCCGAAGCGACGCTGCAGCAAAAGCAGGAGGAACTGCTCGATCAGCGCAACCAGTTGGTGCAGGTACAGCGCAATCTGGCCGGCCTGCAGCGCGATCTGGCCGCCACGCGCAGCGAACTCGCCGCCAGCCGGCTGCAGCGCAGCAAACATGCCGCGGCGATCGAGCGGCAGATTTCCGAACTCGAGCAGCAGTTGACCGACGCCGACAGCCGACGCTCGTTCGTCGTCAGTGCGCCGGTCGATGGCACGGTGACGACGATTCTTGCCGAACCCGGACAGAGCGTCGCCAACGCGCTGCCTTTGCTGACCATTCTGCCGGCCGGGGCGGAACTGCAGGCGCAACTGCTGGTGCCGACGCGCGCCGCCGGTTTCATCCGCCCCGGTCAGGAAGTGGTGCTGCGTTATCAGGCTTTTCCGTATCAGCGTTTCGGTCATCACCTGGGACAGGTCAGCGAGGTCGGTCGCAGCGTGCTGCAGCCCGGTGAAGCCGGTCTGCCGCTGACGATCCAGGAAGCGGTGTATCGGGTGACGGTCCGCTTGCCGACGCAAAATGTACAGGCTTACGGCGAAGCGATCGCTTTGCAGGCCGGCATGCAGCTCGATGCTGATATTCAGGTCGATCGCAGACGGCTGATCGAGTGGGTGTTCGATCCGTTACTGTCGGTCATGGGACGGGTATAGGGCAGCGTTATTGGCATGATGGTGATGACGCCCTTCGTTGATGGGTCGATGGAGGACTTGCTTCGGAGGCCTGCCATCCCCAGTCCCGGCCCTTCCCGATGATCGGGAAGTGGGTATTGTGCTTTGACAAAATGGGGAATCGTCATGCTCGAGTTTGGTTTTTCGTCCCGGACACCGCTGATTCTGCAGAGCGAAGCGGCCGAGTGCGGCCTCGCTTGTCTGGCGATGGTCGCCGGTCATCACGGTCATCGTATCGATCTGGCAACGCTGCGTGCGCGCCACAACGTCTCTTTGCGCGGTTCGACGCTTGCCAGCTTGCTGCAGCTCGCCGGTGAACTGCAGCTCAACCCGCGACCGCTGCGCCTGGAAATGGAGCAGCTGCCGGCACTCAAGCTGCCGTGCCTGATTCATTGGGATCTAAATCACTTCGTCGTCCTCGTCCGCTGTCGTGGCGAGCGGCTGACGATTCATGACCCGGCCGTTGGCCAACGCGAATTGCCTCTGGCGGAATTTTCCCGCCATTTCACCGGCGTGGCGCTGGAATTGACGCCCGGCGAGGCTTTCGTGCCGCGCAAGGAATTACGCCCGGTTCGTCTGCACGCCTTGCTCGGTTCGCTGCATGGCTTCGGCGGCCGCGCCGCACAAATCCTGGCCTTGGCGCTGGTGTTGCAGTTTTTCAGCCTGCTCGCTCCTTTCTACCTGCAATGGGTCGTCGATCAGGTACTGGTGGCCTACGACCGCGATCTGCTCACCGTTCTGGCAATCGGTTTTCTCTTGCTGGCGCTGTTGCAGGCAGCGGTGATCGTCTTGCGCCACTGGCTGCTGATCGTGCTCGGCATGCAGCTCAATCTGAAAATGCTCAGCCGACTGTTTCAGCATCTGCTCCGTCTACCGATGCGCTGGTTCGACAACCGTCATCTCGGCGACATCGTTTCGCGCTTCGATTCGATGAACACCATTCAGCGCACCTTGACCGCCGGCTTCCTGGAAGTGCTGGTCGACGGTCTGATGGCGTTGCTGACCCTGGCGATGATGTTCGTCTATAGCGTGTCGCTGGCCGCGATCGCCATCGCCGCCGCTCTGGCGTACGCGCTGTTGCGGCTGGCGCTCTATCGGCCGCAGCAGCGCAGCAGCGAAGAACACATCGTGCGCAGCGCCCGCCAGCACAGCCATTTTCTCGAATCGGTGCGCGGCATGCAGAGCATCAAGCTGCACGTGCATGAGCATCTGCGCGGCAGCGCTTGGCAGAACCTGCTCGTCGATCAGTTCAACGCCCACATCCGCAGCGAATATCTCGCATTGCTGAACCGTGGCCTGAACGTGCTGCTGTTCGGCGGCGAGAACGTGCTGACCATCTGGCTCGGCGCGCGGCTGGTGCTGGACAGCACGGCGGGCAGCGGGTTTTCGATCGGCATGCTGCTGGCGTTCATCGCCTACAAAACGCAATTCGTGCAACGCATCGTCAACCTGATCGAAAAAGGTCTCGAGTTGCGCATGTTGAGCCTGCACAGCGCACGCGTCGGCGACATCGTGCTGACGCCGGTCGAGAACGTCGACGCCTTGCCGCTGTCGACCGCACCGATCAAAGGCCAGTTGCAAGTGCATGATCTACGTTTCCGCCATGGCAGCGCCGACCCGCTGCTGCTCGACGGGGTCAGTTTCTCGGTGCTGCCCGGCGAATCGGTGGCCATCGTCGGGCCGTCGGGCGGCGGCAAGACGACCCTGATCAAGCTGCTGCTCGGTCTGCTGCAGCCGGAAGGCGGACAGATCACGATCGACGGCGTGCCTCTGTCGCGCCTGGGAATGCGCCATTATCGCGAACAGGTGGCCAGCGTCATGCAGGAGGATCAGTTGTTCGCCGGCTCGATCGCCGACAACATCACCTTCTTCGCCGTCGCGCCGGACCAGGAACGGCTGGCGCTTTGCGCGCGGCTGGCCGCCGTCGATGAGGATATCGCGGCGTTGCCGATGGCCTACCACACGCTGGTCGGCGACATGGGAACGGTGCTCTCCGGTGGTCAGAAGCAGCGCATCCTGCTCGCCCGCGCGCTCTACCGTCAACCGCGCATCCTGTTCCTCGACGAAGCGACCAGCCATCTGGACATCGCCCGCGAACGGCTGGTCAACGACGCCGTGCGCACGCTGCCGCTGACCCGCATCATCGTCGCGCATCGCCCGGAAACCATCGCCAGTTGCGACCGGGTGATCGTCCTCAACGGCGGCCGCGTCGCCAGCGAAATGCGCAGCGAGCCGGTCAGCGAGCCGCGTCCGGCGATGGCGGTGTGAAACGGTCGGCTTGGCCTCCGGCGGTGACAAATTTCAATTCAGTGCTGCCGACACTTGGCGCGTTGACGCGGAGATCGCTCACACGTCGACGATCGGCAAAGCCGTCTTGTCGATCACCCGGCGCAGAATGAAACTCGAGTGCACACCGGTGACGCCGCCGATTCCCGTGATGCGGTTGAGCAGCAGATCCTGGTAGGCATCCATATCGCGCACCACCACTTTCAACTGGTAATCGGCCGCTTGGCCGGTGATCAGCAGGCACTCGATCACCTCGGGTATTTCGCGGATGGCGCTCTCGAAGCGCGTGAAGCGTTCGGGGGTGTGCTGATCCATCGAGATGTGCACCAGTGCCATCAGCGACAGGCCCAGCGCTTTGGCATCGACCAGCGCGCGGTAGCCGCTGATCAGTCCGGCCTCCTCAAGCGCGCGCACCCGGCGCAGGCACGGCGAGGGCGACAGGCCGATGCGGTCGGCGAGGTCCTGGTTGCTGATGCGGCCATCCTCCTGCAGTACGCGCAGAATGTGGCGGTCGTAACGGTCGATCTGCATCTACATTGCCCTTTGTTTGCAATTAAAAGCAGATAATATACTATTTATTCTAAAATACGCAATTTTATGCTAAAATCAGCGGCTTCGAAGAGCAACAACGCAAGCACCTGCCGGGGCATCACGGCTACCATGATCGCTATCGGAATCCATTGTTCACCCTTTCAGGAGACGCCCACGATGTTGACCACCCCCGCCCGCAAATACACCGCCTTCTCTCCCGTCCGCTTGACCGACCGGCAGTGGCCGAACCGCACCATCGAGACGCCGCCGACCTGGTTGAGCACCGATTTGCGCGACGGCAATCAGGCGCTTTTCGAACCGATGAACAGCGAACGCAAGATGCGGCTGTTCGCCACGCTGTGCCGGATAGGCTTCAAGGAAATCGAGGTCGCCTTCCCCTCGGCTTCGCAAACCGACTTCGATTTCGTTCGCCAGTTGATCGAAGGCGGGCACATCCCCGACGACGTCACCATCTCGGTGCTCACCCAGGCGCGCGAACATCTGATCCGCCGGACGATGGAAGCATTGCACGGCGCGCGGCGGGCGATCGTCCACGTCTATAACGCCACCTCGAAGCCCTTCCGCGACGTCGTCTTCGGCATCAGCAAAGCGGAGGTGGTGCACATGGCCGTCGACGCCGTGCGCCTGATCCGTCAATTGGCCGTCGAGCAACCGGCGACCGAATGGCAGCTCGAGTACAGCCCGGAAACCTTCACCGCCACCGAACTCGATTTCGCGCTCGAAATCTGCGATGCGGTCACCGACGCCTGGGGCGCGACGCCGGACAACAAGGTGATTCTCAATCTGCCGGCGACCGTCGAGGTGACGACGCCGAACGTGTACGCCGATCAGATCGAATGGATGCATCGTCATCTGGCGCGGCGCGACAGCGTCATCGTCAGCGTCCATCCGCACAACGACCGCGGCACCGCCGTCGCCACCGCCGAACTGGCGATGATGGCCGGCGCCGAGCGCGTTGAAGGCTGTCTGTTCGGTAACGGCGAACGCACCGGCAACGTCGATCTGATCACCTTGGCGCTCAATTTGTACACCCAGGGTGTCGCGCCGGGGCTCGATCTGTCGGACATCAACGGTGTGGCGCGCACGTACGAATATTGCACGCAACTGCCGATCCATCCGCGTAACCCCTACGTCGGCGACTTGGTGTTCACCGCCTTTTCGGGTTCGCATCAGGACGCGATCAAGAAGGGCTTTGGCATCCAGGCGGTCGATGCACCGTGGAACGTGCCGTATCTGCCGATCGATCCAGCCGACCTCGGCCGCAGCTACGATTCGGTGATCCGCGTCAACAGCCAATCCGGCAAGGGTGGCATCGCCTATCTGCTCGAAGCCGAATACGGCGTCGTCTTGCCGCGCCGCCTGCAGGTCGAGTTTTCCGGCGTTGTGCAGCGGCATACCGACAGTCACGGCGGTGAAGTCAGCGCCAGTGAGATCTGGCAACTGTTTGCCGCCGAGTATGTCGATGCCGACGGTCCGTTGCGCTATGTCGGGCATCATCTCGTCGAGCACGGACATGCGCAGGGCATCCGCCTGACGGTGGAGCAACACGGCAAAACGCAACAGCTCGCCGGCGAAGGGAACGGTCCGATCGATGCGGCGGTCAATGCTTTGCGCGGACTGAATATCGCCTTGCAGGTACGCAGCTACGAGGAACGTTCGATG
>CAYRXO010000015.1:7531-28631 GCA_964428215.1 uncultured Candidatus Accumulibacter sp.
AGCAGCAAGCGCGGCGGCGACGCCACAGCCTGTGCCTTCGTCGAACTCGTCCCGTCCGGCAGCCACCAGGAATGTCACGGCGTCGGCATCGACGCCAACATCGTCACCGCGTCGCTGAAAGCGTTGCTGAGCGGCGTCAACCGGCTCGGCGCGGCAGCCTTTCGAGTGGACCAGGCGTCGGAAGCCGCCTGATCGGGAAAAAGAAACCATTCATATAACGGGGTGTGTTGGCCAGTTTCCAGGCCACCCTCCCGAATCGATGCGAGCTAAGTCAATGAAAAAAATCAGTACGTTGATGCAGAATCTGCGCCCAATTCTCTTTGCCCTGGCTGCGCCCAATTCTCTTTGCCCTGGCGGCATCGCTGTCTGCTGTCGTCTTCGCCGCGCCGCCACAACTGACGCAACAGGTTCCCGGCTTCTATCGCCAACAGGTTGGTAAATTCATCATCACAGCACTGTACGATGGCTACGTCAAATTGGATACACAGTGGTTGAAAGGTGTCAGCGCCAATGACCTGCAGTCTCTCGTCGCCAGAATGTTCCAGACAACAGACAATGGCGGCATCCAGACCGCCGTCAATGCATTTCTGGTGCACACTGGCGAACGACTGCTGCTGTTCGACGCCGGGGCGGCCAAGTGTTTTGGCCCGACATTGGGCCATATCGCCGACAACGTGCGCGCGGCTGGTTACTCTCCGACGGATGTCGACTCTGTCTTGCTGACCCATCTGCACCCAGACCACATTTGTGGCCTGCGGGCTGCGGACGGCAAGCAGGCATTTCCGAATGCCACCGTCTGGGCGCAACAACAGGAGGCCGATTTCTGGCTGGATGAAAAGATCGCCGCTACCGTCCCGGAAGACAAGCGCCCCTTCTTCAAGATGGCGGTCGACTCGCTGGCCCCCTACCGTGCAGCCGGAAAATTCAAAACCTTCGCCGCCGGGTCACCGATGTTTGCCGGCGTCAATGCACTGCCAGCGCATGGCCACACGCCAGGGCATACGTCTTTCCTGATTGAGTCGGAAAACGGCAAGCTGTTGTTATGGGGCGATATCGTGCACGCGCACGCTGTGCAGATGCCGCACCCCGAGGTGTCGACCGAGTTCGATACGGGTAAGGAGCAAGCCATCAAGACCCGCAAAACGATCTTCGAACAGGTAGCGCGGCGTGGCTGGTTAGTCGGCGGCGCTCACATGCCTTTCCCCGGTCTGGGTCATGTGCGTAAGGATGCCGACGCTTATAGCTGGGTACCGATCGAATTCGGACCGACTACGGGCAATTGACGTGCCCGAAGAGTTGTTTCTCTCTGAGCCCGCACGCCACACCGGGCAGAGAGCAGCGCTCAGCGCGACGGATCGGTGACGAATGCGATGCGCGTCAGGCCGGCGCGCTGCGCATCGGCGAGGATTTCGGCGACGCGTTCGTAACGCGTTCCCCGATCGGCGCGCAACTGCAACTCGCCGCTGCCGCGGGCGACGATGGTACGAAAATGGTCGGCCAGTGCCGCCGCATCGACCGGCGCGCCATCGACATATACCTGACCGGCGGCGTCGATCGCCACTGCCAGCACCTGCGGCTTGTCGTCGAGGCGGTTGGCCGCCGCACGCGGCAGATCGATCGGAACCGCTTCATGAAACAGCGGTGCGGTGATGATGAAAATCACCAGCAGCACCAGCATCACATCCACCAGCGGCGTGGTGTTGATTTCCGCCAGCGGCTGGCTGGCGCCGTTGTTTTCGAAAGACCCGAACGCCATCTCGTCCGCCTCAATGACCGCGTCCGGCGCGCACGGCGTCGAGATCGACCAGCTTGTCGCCGGGACGGCCACGCTGGCCGGTGGTCAGGTAGGCATGCAGATCGTGCGCGAATCCGTCGAGCCGGGCCAGCGTCAACCGGTTGCCGCGCGTGAAGGCGTTATAGGCCAGCACCGCCGGAATAGCGACGAACAGCCCGCCAGCGGTCATGATCAACGCTTCGCCGACCGGCCCGGCAACCTTGTCGAGCACGACCTGCGTCGCGCCCGACAAGCCGATCAGCGCATGGTAGATGCCCCAGACCGTGCCGAACAGGCCGATGAACGGCGCCGTCGACCCCACCGAAGCGAGAAAGGTCAGCCCGGATTCGATTCCTGCCTGCGCTTCGACGATCTGGCTGCGCAGCGCCCGGGTGACGAAATCGCTGACGCTGACGCCGGCACCGATACCGCGGTCCGAATGCTCGCGATGCAGTTCGGCGGCATTCGCTCCGGCGATCGCCAGGCTGGCGAAAATCGCCGTACGGTCATCCTGGCGGATCGCCTCGACCGCGGCCGGCAGACTCGGCGCGCCCCAGAAAGCCGCCAGGGCCCGCCGGTGACAACGCCGAGCCTGCCAAAGCGCGTAGGCCTTGCTGGCGATCACGTACCAACTGGCGACCGAGAGCAGCAGCAGCAGCAGCGCCACCAGTTGTGTCAGCAGATCGCCCTGCGCCCAGAAGTGCGCCAAACCGAGTTCCAATTTTCCTGTCTGCATCGTCGTTTCCTGATCAAATACCGCGTTGCCGTCAATCGTCGAGCCTGAATTGCAGCGGTACCAGCACCGATGATTCGACCGCTTCGTCGCCGCGCCGCGCCGGCACGAAGCGCCAGTGCGCGACCGCGCTGCGCGCCGCTTCGTCGAGCCGGGGAAATCCGCTCGACTGGCGGATGTCGATCGCCAGCGGCGTCCCTTGCGCGCTCACCCGGACGCGTAACAGCACCCGCCCCTCTTGCCCGAGCCTACGCGCCGCTTCCGGATAGTGCGGCACCGGATTATGCAGATAGTCGGCATCGAAACGCGCCGGCTGCAGCGGCGGCGGATGACCGGCGCTGGCCGCCGCTGAGGCGGCCTGCGGCATTGGGGCGGCGGTCGGCGCCGGCGTTGCGTCATTCGTCATCGACGTGTCGGCGGGCGTCGCGGGACGTTCGACAGCAGTCAGCGTCGGCGTTTGCCCCACATTCGCCGCGGCAAGTGCTTTTGCCGGCGGCGTCTTGACCACCGGCGGGACGGGCACGGGACGCGCGGCCCGGCTGGCCAGCGGACGGTTCGCCGGTGGCGCCGGCTGGACTGCCACGCGTACCGGCAACGGCGATGCTTCGATCACCCGCATCTCGAGCGCTGGCTGGTTCTGCGGCACTGGTGCTTGCATGGACACGCCGAAGGCGAACACCAACCCGCCCAGGTGCAAGCCGACGACAGCCAGCACGCTGCTGCCGCGCCGCCACCAGGGTGGGCGGGGATTGTCGGGAAACGAGTAATACACCGCGGCGGCGGCCAGCGAAGGGGTCATCGCACCTCAAGGAGCCGCGGCAGGCTGCGCGGCTATGGCTGTGTGACAAAGGCGACATTTTAAGTCGGCCGAAAACGGTTTGGCCGCGACTTTTCATCGAGAGCGCCGCATCGACGATAATGCCGCGATGCCGCCCCGCCCTCTCTCACCGGACCAGCCGCTTGACGCCACCTCGGCACGCCTTTTTCTCGCCGTCTGGCCGGACGCAGCGGCGACGGCGCAAATCGCCGCTTACCGCGCACAATGTCGTTGGCCTCGGCGCGCGGTACTCGTCAGCGAGTTGCGTCAGCATCTGACCTTGCACTTCATCGGCGCCGTCCACCGCGCGCGCCTGCCGGAGATCGCCGCCGGCCTCGACCTTGCTGCCCAACCTTGCCAGTTGCTGCTCGATCAGCCCGCGCTGTGGCCAAACGCTATCGCCGTTCTGCAGGCCAGCGTTCTGCCGCCGCCGTTGTGCGCATTGCACGAACAGCTCGCCGACGTCTTGCGCCGCCTGGCTTTACCGGTCGAAAAACGCCGCTTCCGGCCACATCTGACGCTCGCCCGCCACGCCAGCGGCGCCATCCTGCCCATTCTCGCCACACCGATAAGCTGGACGATCGACGGCTATGCGCTGGTCGAATCGGTTCTCGGCCGCGGCGGCGGTTACCGCAACGTGCAGCGTTACGCCTGAAGACGCGACCGGCTGGCCAGAGCGCGCTCCATCCGTGACAATGCTTCGCGCAGCAAATCGGGCGGCGCGGCGAAGTTCAGCCGCAGATAGTCCGGCGAGCCGAATTCGGCGCCATCCGACAAACCGACGCCGTGCCGTTCGAACCAGCTCGCCGCGTCGCCGACTTCGCTGGCCAGTTCGCGCGCGTCGATCCACACCAGATAACCGACCGTCGGATACGTGTGCGCCAAGCGCATGCGTGTCAGCGCCGCGTCGACCCGATCGCGGTTTTCGCGCAAGCGGGCGAGCAGCGCCTGTCGCCACGCTTCGCAATCGGTGAACGCGGCGCGCGCCGCGCTGTAACCGAAACTGCACGGCGACGGCACCAGATGTTGCATCGCGGCGCGAAAACGCCGTCGCAAGTCGACGTCGGGAATGATCGCCCAGGCGATGCCCAGACCGGCGACGTTGTAGGTCTTTCCTGGTCCGTGCAAGGTGATCGTCCGCGCCAGCAAGGCCGGCGAGCGTTCGGCAACGCGCTGCGCAAACGGCCGATGCGGCGTCCGGCCGTCGAGAATCAGATCGCAATGCACCTCGTCCGAACAGACGTACAGAGCATGCCGTGCGCAAAATTCACTCAGCCGGTCGAGTTCGTCATCGGAAAACAACCGGCCGATAGGATTGTGCGGGTGACACAAGAGCAGCAAACGCGTCGCCGGCCGCGGCGGGTCGTCGCTCGTTGGCAACAGCGCGTCTTCCAGGCACTCGAAATCGATTGCCAGCTCGGTACCGGCGGCGTTGAGCGGTTTGAAAGGCACATTGACCAGATCACAGCCCTGCGTCAGCGGTGCCTGTAAAAACGGCGGATAGACCGGCGAAAACGAAATCACTCGTTCTTTCGCCGCACAACACGCTTTCACCGCCAGATTCAAACCGAGAACCAGCCCGGGCAGCCAGACGATCCATTTCGGGTCGACCCGCCAGTCGTAGCGCCGCAGATGATCATCGGCCAGCAGCGCGGGCAAATCGGGCGGCGGAGCGGCATAACCGAAATTGCCGTGCGCCACCTGCGCCGCCAACGCCGCCCGGATTGCCGGCGGCGACGGAAAATCCATGTCGGCGATCCATAACGGCAAGACATCGCGGCCGCGGTACTTGGTCCATTTGGTCGCCGACCAGGCTAATCGATCATGAATGGTGTCGAAATCGAACATCAACCGTTCCGCAAGAAAGGGCGAAAATGCCGCACGGCGCGCAGCCAGCGGGACAATTCAAATGGAGAGGTGGAGGCGAACAGCGCGCAACACCGCGCCTCACCCGCGCATCATATGGACAGTGTTTGAAGCCCTATCCGTCAGACGGACAGCCCGGAGCGCAGTTTATCCGCTGTGCCCGCCGGAGTTACCGTTGGAATTTGCACCGCCGTTGCCACCGCCGGTGTCGGTAAACCGACGCGGCCGGCGGGTATGTCGTTTCGGCGCCCGCGGTTCGCCAGAGCGGTTTTCAGCAGACGGGTCGGCCGCATTGTCGGTTTTGGCAGCGGTGGCGGAACGCGCTTCCTGACGCTGTGCCGATGCACGGCCAGCGGTTTTGCGTGGCTCGTTGCGCCGTCCATTGGCACCCGCACCCTGCCGTCGCTCCGGCGAGCGGTCTGCCGGACGATCGGTATCCCGATTACCCGGAGCAAGCGTAATTTCGATTTCGATGATCTCATCCCATTGCGCGTCAGTCCGATCACGCTCGGGGATGGACAACAGTTCGCGGAGCCGGCGGCGCGGATCCTGAGTAGTCGAATCATTCATGAACGCATTATGACTCACAGTGCAGCAGTCATTCAACAGCCGGAGAGGGCAAATTTCTCGGGAAGCAGTTGGCAATCAGCCGTCGCACCGCGGCGACCGACATGGCTACATTGCAAGCCGCGCGCAACAGGCAGGTTTTTTCCGTTTTCGCTCCGTTGCGCCCGCCGCCTTTCGTTCCTCAAGGCACGACCGCCCGAACGGCATGTCCCTGGCGCCGAAAGAGCCGGCCGAAGGCGCAAGCCGTCCGAACTTCAAGGAAGCGCAGCAAGGCAGGGAATGGACTGATAGACCACAAAAAAGCCCTGGTTGACAGGGCTTGTTTTGATCGCAAGCGTCTTGCGGCGACGCAAGCGGAAGCGTCGATGGACGCTTATTGATAATACAGACCGCCGCAGATGTTCATCGTCGAGCCGGTCATGAAGCCGGCAATATCCGACGCCAAATAGGCACAGGCACCGCCGATTTCTTCCGGCTTGGCAAGACGCTTCATCGGCACACCGTCGATAATGCTTTGCAGGATCTCCGGCTTGATGGCCATGACCATCGGCGTAGCCACATAACCGGGCGCAATGGCGTTGACAGTCACCCCTTTCGCCGCCAGCTCAGCGGCCAGCGCCTTGGTGAAACCGATCACACCGGCTTTGGCCGCCGAATAATTGGTCTGACCCGCCTGCCCTTTGAGACCATTCAGCGAGGATATGTTGATGATGCGGCCCCAGCCACGTTCGGCCATCTTCGCCGAAACCTGTTTGGTCATGTTGAAGAGGCTGCTGAGGTTGGTCGAAATGACATCGTTCCACTGAGACAATTCCATCTTGGCAAAAAACTTGTCTCGGGTAATGCCGGCGTTATTGACCAGAATGTCGACCGGACCAGCCTTGGCTTCAGCTTCGGCAACCAAAGTCACGCAGGCATCGTAGTCGGAGACATCGCCAGCAACACAGATGAAGTCGTTGAAACCGGCTTCTGCCATCGCCTTCTTCCACTCTTCCGGCTTGTCGAATACCGGATGATAGGCGGCAACCACCTTGTGACCAGCCTTGGCCAGTTCCTGGCAGATGGCCGTACCGATACCACCCATAGCACCAGTAACCAAAGCAACGCGTTGCGTCATAGCTCTTTCCTTTCCTGTTGACGAGACAAACGATTGGCGGCGTATACCACCACGACTACCACTCCTGCCTGCCGCGTCGAAGCAGTGCAGCGACGCGGGCCAAACCCGGACCTTTGAAGGTGCCATCCATCGGCAATCGTCATCTGCCAGCGAAACGGCGTTGCGATGCCAAGCGTGATTACTCGTCAAGTGCCAGCGGTTTGAAGCAATCGATTGTCCATTGCACCTTATGCGCTGTCAATGCCAAACTGATGTTTAGTGTCTTTGCAACGACAAGGCAACGCTCGCTCGAACGGTCAAAGCTTCCTTGCAGCGATTCCGGACAATATTTTCCAGGCGCATTCCTCCGCATGTATATCGTTGCGATCGGTTGGCTGTATGTCACCCTGCTGATGGCGTTGACCGAAGATCATCCCGTCGCCGGCGTGTTGAGCTTCATTTTTTACGGGCTTCTGCCAACCGCCTTGTTATGGTGGCTGACCAGCCGCCGTCGCCGTCGATCTGCGCCACTCAGCAGCGCGAAGAGGACCGACGCAGCGTCGCAGCCGGAGGATGGCCGCTGACTTTCAGGCGAGCCAGATCAGCGAGGCCATCCGACCGGTCACGCCATCGCGTCGGAACGAAAAATAGCGCGCTTGATCGCTGAACGTGCATGCGTTCCCGCCATCGATCGCACCGACCCCCAGAGCCTGCAAGCGCAGACGGGCCAGCAAGTAGAGATTGGCCAGCCATTTGTTGCGGCCATCTCCGGAAATTCGTGCTGTAAAGGCCGCCGCCAGCGCTGAATTGGTCGCCAGAAAGACGTCGCGCACTTCGTCGCCGACTTCGAAGGCGCTTGGGCCGATCGCCGGACCGAAATAGGCCTGCACATCTGCTGCGGCGACCTGCATGGCAGCCATCGTCGCTTCGAGAACGCCAGCTTGCAGTCCGCGCCAGCCGGCGTGCGCGATGGCGACGACCGTTGCCGCCCGGTCGCAGAACAACACCGGCAGACAATCGGCGGTCATCACCACGCACACTTGCCCGCATTCGCGGCTAAAGGCGGCGTCGGCGACCGGCGGCACGGCGCCTCGCGCGGACGTCACCTCGATCACTGTCGTGCCATGCACCTGATCCAGCCAACAAGGCACGCCAGGCAACGCGGCCGCCAACGAACGGCGATTGGCCGCCACCGCGTCCGCATCGTCGCCGACATGCGTGCTTAAATTGAGGCCTTGATACGGTGGCCGACTGACGCCGCCGCGCCGGGTGGTGAGCAGGCAATGCACCCGGGATGGCACCGACCAGTCGGGAACGTACCAGCGCTCATTGCTCGCCGACATCGTCTTCATCCGGATCATCGTCGGTCACATAGATGACTTGCGTTGCCGAGTCGTCATCGTCCTCCTGCCAGTCGTCCCACTCGTCACCGTCGGGCCTGTTCTCTTCGGCAGCCGCGGCGAACTGGCGCTGCTCTTCGATCAACTCTGCCAGCGACGCCGGCAAAGCGGAACGCCAATGCAGCGATTTGCCGCTCTGCGGATGGAGCAGCGCCAGCCGGCAGGCGTGCAGCGCCTGATGCGAGTAGCGTGGTCCGCGCGGCACGCGGCTGGCGCGCTGCCCATACAGCGGATCGCCCACCAGCGGATGAGCGATCGAATCGAGGTGTACGCGAATCTGATGCGTGCGCCCGGTTTCCAGCGCGCATTCGAGCAGGGTCGTCGTCAAAAAGGTTTCGACGATCCGATAACGCGTCCGCGCCGGTTTGCCGGCCGCAACGATGGCCATCCGCGTACGCTGCGTCGGATGGCGACCGATCGGCGCATCGACCAGACCATCTTTTTCGACCCGACCGCGCACCAGTGCCTGATAGATGCGTTTGACGCTGCGCGCCTGCAATTGCCTGACCAGATGCGTCTGCGCTGCTAGCGTTTTGGCGACGACCAGCAAGCCGCTGGTGTCCTTGTCGAGTCGATGCACGATGCCGGCACGCGGCACGGCGGCGAGCTGCGGCGCATGATGCAGCAGCGCATTGAGCAGGGTGCCGTGCCAGTTGCCGTTACCCGGATGGACGACCAGCCCGGCCGGCTTGTCGATCACCAGCAGGCTCTCGTCCTCATGCACGATGCGCAGAGGGATGTTTTCCGGCTGCGCCGCTTCGCTGCGTTCGTCGGGCGCTTCGACCAGTTCGACGCGCGCGCCGGCCCATACCTTGTGCCGCGCTTCGACGATCAGCACATCATCGACGCTCACCCGGCCGGCGCGCAGCCATTGCTGCAAGCGGCTGCGCGAATGCTGCGGCAACAGCTTGGCCAGCGTCTGGTCGAGGCGCTGGCCATTGCATTCGACGGGCACGCTCAGGGTGATTTTGGGGTTTGCGCTATAATCGCGTCGTTCTGCTTCCCGGGCGGGCATGACCGGCGGTTGTCGTCCACCCAACGCTTTTTCTTTTGACGGGCTGCTCATCATGCGTAGTTTAGCGTTTATCGTGACGCTTTTCGTTGCCACCCTGCTGGCTGGCTGCAGTCTCCTGCCCGAGGAAAAGGACGAAACCGTCGGCTGGTCGGCCAACAAGCTCTATGCCGAAGCGAAAGACGCGCTGAACGAAGGTTCGTATCCGAAAGCAATCAAGTATTTCGAGAAGCTCGAATCACGCTATCCCTATGGCCGTTTTGCCCAACAGGCGCAGATCGAAATCGCTTACGCCTATTGGAAAGATATGGAACCCGCTTCGGCGATCGCCGCTTGCGACCGCTTCATCAAGCTGCATCCGAATCATCCCAACGTCGATTACGTGTACTACCTGCGCGGCCTGATCAATTTCAACGAAGACCTCGGTATCCTCGGCGCGATCAGCAATCAGGACATGACCGAACGCGATCCGAAAGGCGCGCGCGATTCCTTCGACGCTTTCAAGGATCTGGTCACCCGCTTCCCCGACAGCAAGTACACCCCGGACGCGACGCTGCGCATGAAATATCTGGTGCAGGCGCTGGCCTCACTCGAACTGCACGTCGCCCGTTACTACATGAAGCGCGGCGCTTACCTGGCCGCCGCCAATCGTGCGCAATACGCCATCAAGACCTATCCGGATACGCCGGCGATCGAGGAAGCCTTGTTCATCATGGTCAAGGCGTATGACCAGCTCGGCCTGACCGACTTGCGCGACGACGCCGAACGGGTGATGCGCAAAAATTATCCCGACAGCGAGTATTACAAGCGTGGGCTCGAGCGCACCAAGGAACCGTGGTGGAAACTTTGGTAAGCCATCGCTCAACCAGCGTCGGCAATCTTTCCCGGCCGCGTCGGGCAATCGCCGTCAGATCGACTGCTTGATCGCCAGCAACGCCTGATTGCGCAAGGTGCGCAACAAGGCCAGTTCCTTTTCGGGCAGGACGATCTCGCCGGCCAGCGCCCGGTCGGCGTAGATCAAGGCGAGCGGACGGTTCTTGATGCACAGCGGAAAGAGCAGGAAAGTCTCCGAGCTGACCACCCGGCGAAACCAGGCTGGAATGCGCGCCGCGATCTTCGGCTCGTTGGTGTTGGCGATCAGGATATCGACGTCATTGGCCAAAGCGGCATGAAAGATGTCCGGCGAGAAGACCAGCGAAAAGCGGAAACGCTTGGCGACTTCCAGTGCCTGCGGACCGAAACCGAAACGTCCCTGCATGCAGTTGCTGCGCGCGTCGCGGATACACAGGATCACCGTTTTGAACCCTTTGGCGCGATACATCGTTTCGAGAATGATGCGCAGCACGTCGTTGAGCTTGAAATCGCTGACCAGCGCGGCGCTGACATCCTGGATTCCGGCCAGCAGGATCACCTCGCCATGTTCGACAAGTGGGCCATCTGCGTCGGCCATCTCGCTCGAGGCATCGTCGACGTCTGCCAGCGTCCGTTCCGGATAGTCGAGTATCAGCGTACCGTCCAGGACGTCGTCAACTGCCGCCGGCTCTTCCGCCAGAGACGCCGCCGTCGCTTGCAACTGCCGCCCGAAGCCGGTCTGCCGCCAATCGATAGGCAATGAGCGGGCAATCTCGCTGACCTGTTCGATCGCTCTGGCCAGGGAATGGCGCAATTCTGCCTCATCGCAGCCGGCGGCATCGCCGTAACGGGCGACGACTTTGCACCACTGCGCGCCATTCAGGCTGCCGCCAGCGAATTCGGTACAGATATCGTTGGACAGCGCGGCCAGCAAGCGCAAACGTTCTTCGTTATTCGTCGGTCGACGTATCTTTCCGTCCGGCAGCCGGCGCATGCTGTTGACGATCAGGCGTGGGAAACCCCACGAGTGGGCGATGGCCTGACCGATATCCTCGTAGGATACGCCGAGCACTTCCTGCGCCGCATGCTCTTCGGAAGCATTTTTGTACGCCATCAGCCGCCGGATTTCGGCGTATTCTTCAGGAAAGTAATATTGGCTGAGCAAACGCCCGAGGTGAAAAAACATCGAACAGACAAAAGCCTGTTCCGCTTCCCCCCGAGCCAGCGATTCGGCCGCCAGATCACGGGCCAGCGCGCCGGCCAGATTGGCGCGCAGAAACTCTTCCTTGAGCTGACTGGCCAAGGACTTGTTCTGTAAATGATCGAAGAGCATCACCGTGATGGCGATGCTGCGCACCGCGTCCAGCCCGAGAACGACCACCGCCCGCGAGACGGTGCTGATATCGCCGCCACCGACCTGCCGGTAATGCACCGAATTGACCACGCGCAGCAATTTGTTGGTCAGCGAATAATCCTTGAGGATGGTATTGGCGACGTCGGAGATGTTTTGCGTCGTACCGGCCGTAATGCAGGTTGACCGCGCCGACCGACTCGGAGAGCGCCGGAAAATCGCTCTTGTGACGCATGCGCCGCAAGAGGAACTCGATCGTGCTCTGCTGCGCGTCCGCCAACTCGACCGTTTTCTCGGGTTGCAGGTAATCGTCGAGTGCTTGACGCATCTGCGTCGCCGAAGCGAAGCGGTTCGCCGGCTGCCGCGCCAGGGCACGATGAAGCAGATGCTTCAGCTTGTCGTCGAGCGCGTCGGCCAAGACCGCGGGCAGCGTGATGTCCGCCGAAGCGATTTTCTGCATCATCTGATGAATGTCGCTGCCGCTGACCGCACGCTGGCCAGCGAGCAACTCGTAAAAAATCAGTCCCACGGAAAAGACATCCGACTGCTCGTTGCTCACCCGCCGCGTGATGTACTCCGGAGCCATATACGCCGGTGTCCCCGATAACTGTTTGCCGTCTTCCGCGGCGTTGGCGGCACGCGCGGCGATGCCGAAGTCCATCACGCGCGGCACGCCTTTTTCGTCGAGCAGGATATTGCTCGGTTTGAGATCGCGATGGATGATGCCGGCGGTGTGCGCATGCGCGATCGCCTCGAGGACGCCGCGCAACAAAGGCAGCGCCTTGTCCGCCGTCAGCGCGCCTTTCTTGATCAACTCGGCCAGATTGCGTCCGGGAACGTATTCGAATACCAGATAGAGGTCGCCCTCCTCCTCGTCGGCCTCGAAGATCGGCACGATGTTCGGATGACGCAACTGGCTGACCATGCGCGCTTCGTCGAGCAACTGGCGGTTCTGCTGCGCGTCGGCACGCGCAAAATGCAGCGTCTTGATCGCCACCTGCCGCTGCAGATGCGGGTCGAGCGCCAGATAGACGATGCTTTGCGCGCCGCGTCCCAACTCGCGGAGGATTTCGAAACGGCCAATTCGCTTGTTCAGAGCCATCCACTCCCCTTTCGGAAAGTAATCATTCTCCCTGCGCGGCATCGTCTGCCTGTCGACAGAACGCCGCCGCATCGTCGTCGACCCACAACAGGCGCGGCGCGCCGCCCTGACGCCCGACCAGCAGCGCCACCTGCCCAAACTGCCTGGCCAGGGCGACGACCTCGCTTTCAGCGACCTGCAGCAGCAAAAAACTGGCTTCGTCCGGCCAGCAACCGTCATCGGCGAGATTGCACGCCGGCCAATACGCCCAGCCACGCTGCTCGATATCCGCCTGCAGGCGCGCCTGTCGCTGGACATTTTCCTGCTCGGCGAGCGGCATCCCGGGATTGAAGGCGGTGATGATCGCCCAATCGACCGCCGTCCGGCCGCAGTTTGCTGCCAATGAGCTGCCCGCCTGCCAGGCGCTCAGCGCGGCATCGAAAGCCGGCTGCGGCGCGCCTACGCGCAGATTGCAGATTCCGTCGGGGGTGCTGACCCGATAGGTCGTCGCCGTGAAAGCGGCAAGCAGCGCCGGCACGCTCACCGCTCTTCCGGAGAAACGATCTCGGCCAGTTCGCCGAGGCGCAATTGCGCTTCGTCAGTGCCCAAGGCTTCGACGCCTTTCAGCTTGCGTTCGATCTGGCGCGTGCGCACGCCGGCCGCTTCGATACTGCGGCTGGCCTGCTCGAGTTTTTTTTGCGTCGCTTCGAGCGCTTCACCGAACTTGCCGAATTCGGTCTTGATCGCCCCGAGCACCGTCCATACTTCCGACGAGCGCCGTTCGATGGCCAGCGTGCGGAAACCCATCTGCAGACTGTTGAGCATCGCCGACAAGGTCGTCGGTCCGGCGATACAGATGCGCAACTCGCGCTGCAGGCTTTCGGCCAGCCCCGGCCGACGCAGCACCTCGGCGTACAGCCCTTCGGTCGGCAGATAGAGGATCGCGAAATCGGTGGTAAACGGCGGCTCGACGTATTTGTCGCGGATTTTTTTCGCCTCCTCGCGCAAGCGCTGCTCAAGCGCCTTGATTGACAACTCGAGTGCGGCGCCATCGGCACGCTCTTGCGCGTCGAGCAGCCGATGATAGTCTTCGAGCGGGAATTTGGCATCGATCGGCAGCCACACCGGGCGCTGATCGACGCCACCCAACTCTCGCCCGGGCAGTCGAATGGCAAATTCGACCCGTTCAATGCCGTTCGGCCGCGTCACCACGTTACAGGCGTACTGATCGACGGTGAGCAGTTGGTCGAGCAAGGCCGCCAGCTGGACTTCGCCCCAGCCACCGCGTGTCTTGACGTTGCTGAGCACTTTTTTCAGATCGCCGACGCCGGTGGCCAGATGGTGCATTTCGCCCAGGCCGCGATGCACCTGTTCCAGCCGTTCGCTGACCAGTTTGAACGATTCGCCGAGCCGTTGCTCGAGCGTGGCGTGCAGTTTCTCATCGACCGTCTGGCGGATTTCTTCCAGTTTGCGCGCATTGTCGCTCTGGATCTGCGTGAAACGCTGGTCGACACTGCTGCGCAATTGCTCGAAACGCAGTTCATTACTGTCGGTCAGCCGTGCCAATTGCTGCGCGAAAGCTTCGAGCTGCTGCCCCTGCAGCTTGCCGAGTTGCGCCAATTGCGCCAACAGGTCTTGTGACAGGCGCGACAGCGACTGCGACTGCTCTTCCCGATCGCCGCGGGCCAGTGCCGTCGCTTCGTTGCGTGCCAGCGACAGATCCTGGCGCAATTCGCGTTCAATGCCGCTCTGCATGTCGCGCATCCGCTGCAGCAGGATCTCGCGCTGCGCGCCCGCCCGCCACAGCGCGAGCAGCTGCAGGAAGAGCAGCAGCAGGACAACGATCGCCACGGTCAGCCATTCGTATGCATTCATTGCATGCTCATCTTCAAGGTGGGCAAATGCCGGCGCAAAGCAAGCGATTATTTCAACGAGAAAACGACACCACTGATCTTGCCTACCGCGGCTGTCTCCGCTTTGCCATCGCTTTTGCCGTCGGCTTTGCCGAGTTTGACGGGTAACAGGAACAGCCGCTCGGCCGGAACCGACTTGGCCAGCAAAGCGTCACGCACCGCTTTCGCCCGCCGATCGGCCAGATCGCGCAAATCATCGTCGTCGACCGTCGCGTTGGCCAACATCAGCTTCTCCATTTCTTCGACCGGCAGCGTTTTGACCAGGCCGACCATGTTGCGCGGCTTGGGAAACTTCTCGGCCCGATAGACCCGTTCGAGCAAGGCGGGATAGTCCTTGCTGCTGATTTCCAGCGGCTCGTTGGCATCGACCGGGGTGCCTTTCTTCGTCAGATCGTTGCGCCGCAAGCGTTCGACTTTCACATCGATGCGGTCGCGCTTCAGCCCCTCGCTATCGCCATCGGGATCGGCACGCCCTTCGATTTCGAGCTTCAGCGCCGGTCGGTCGAGCAAGGCTTTGCTCAGCTTGTCGACGTTCGCTTGTGCCGCCGGGGAGACGTCGGCTTTGCCGGCCGCGAATTCGACCTGCGACATCTCCTCGCCGCCGCCGAAAATCGAGCCGAGCAAGGCAAACGGCGAGGTAACCGCCTTGACCAGCAGATTGACGATCACTTTCACCACCAGGCCGCCGACACTGAATTCCGGGTCGCTCAACGAACCGGAAATCGGCAGATTGATGTCGATTTCGCCGTTGCGGTTCTTCAGCAAGGCCACCGCCAGCGTCACCGGCAGTTTGGTCGCATCGGCGCCTTCGACGGCGTTGCCAAAGGTGAGCTGATCGATGAAGAGCCGGTTTTCGGCGGCCAACTGGTCGTTCTCGATCTTGTATTTGACGTAGACCGACAGCTTGCCCTTGTCGATGGCGTAACCGGCGTACTTGCCGGAATACGGCGACAACGAGGTCAGATCGACGCCTTTGACATCGGCTTCGATATCGAGGAAGGGTTTGGCCGCCAGCGGATTGACCCGCCCGCTGATGGTCAGCGGAGCGATATTGTCATAGGTGCCGCGCAGATCGACCGTCGCGACGCTATCTGACGCGGTCGACAAGCCGCTGATCGTGCCGCCGATTTTCTTCAGATTGGCCGAGTAATTCGGCTTGACGAAATTGTCGGTGAATTTGACGTCGCCGCCTTGCAAGGTGACTTTGCCGATTTTTAGCGGCAGTGGCGGCGGCGCGGCAGCCGTTTTCTCATCGTTCGCCGCATGGCTGTTGCCCGGCGCGGCGGCTTCGTTCTGGCGGACGACCTGCAGCAGATTCAGCTTGCCCTCCCGGCTGACGATCACGCGGGCAAAGAAATCGCTCAAGGCGATATCGCTGATCGTGACCGCACGCGGCTGCAGTTTGGCGTCGATACGGCCGACGTGCAGCGACTTCCAGCGGAGGAAGTCGGCGGCGTTCAGCTTGTCGACGGCGAGCACATCGGCGACGGTCAGATCGCCGGCAAAGCCGCCCTGCAGCCTGGCCGGATCAAAACTGGCGCCCGCCGGCTGACGCAATTGCAAGGCACCGTTGAGCGTGAATTGCCCGCGCGTCAAGTCGATGGTCAGCCGGTCTTTGAAATACGCTTCCATGGGCAGCAGGTCGACCCCTTTGAGCGCCAGCTTGAGATCCATCTCCAGCGGCACCGCTTTCAACTGACCGCTGATATCGACCTTGCCCTGTCGATTGAGCTTGAATTGCGTCGCCAGCTTGCTGCTTTTGCCTGCTTCGCTCGACAGATCATCGACGGCCAGATTCAATCCCTCGATCAGCTGACTGGCAGCCGGCGAGACCGTCGCATCGTCGAAGCGCAGCGCCAGATTCTCAGCACGCAGCTTGCCGATATTTACTTTCCACGCCGGTCGCGCGGAACTGGCCGCCGGACGACCCGTGCTGCGCAAGGCGGGCAGCGGCACAAAATTCAGCGTGCCGTTGGCCGCCCGTTTGAGTTGCGATTGCGCGTCCTTGGCAGCGATTTCGTCGATCGCCACCGTTTGCCTGGCCAGATCGAGACGACCGCCTTTGACGGCAACGTTCTGCAGTTTCAGCCACGGCTCGGCGTTCAGCCGGCATTCGGCGGAGAATTCGGCCGCTTCGCTGGCTGTGCTGGCCAGATTGCGCAGCGTCAGGTTCAAAGCATCCACGTCGGCTTTGAACGCCGCCGCATGCGACTCGTCGAGCCAATGCAGCGCGCCATCGCTGATTTGCACTTCGCCCAGCGACCAGCGCGGCACGGTCGCCGCGGCGGCCGGCGGACGATCGGCTTTCGCCTCGACAGCGGCGCCCGGCCGCTGCAGGAGATCGAGCCAGTTGAGCGTTCCCTGCCGGCTGGCGCGCGCCTGTACCACCGGCGATTCGAGAGACAGGCGGTCGATGACGAACGACTGCTTGAGCGGATCGGCTGCCGCCAGATCGACCGCCAGGCGTTTGAACGAGAGCAGCGGCGCAGCGTTCGTTTCGCTGATCGCCACCTCCTTGAGCGCCGTTTTGCCGGCGAGGGACAGATCCGGGTTGCCGTTCTGCCGCCGGAAAGTCAGCTTGAGATCGATGTCGAGGCCACCGCTGCGCCAAACGACCGGCAAGCGGCTCGGCAGATAGTTGAGGTAACGGCCGATTTGCACATCGTTCAGATCGAGAGCCAGCTCGCTCTCCAGCGACGAAGCAAACAGTTTGCTTTTGCCTTTTGCCACCACGGGCGCCTCATCGAAGCGCGCCGAAAAAACCGGTTCGACGAAAATGTCGGTCGCGTCGGGCAGACTGGAAACGAAGGGCAAGCCGATATTGATTTCGCTGATGCGATGCTTCTCGGCCAACAGGCGATCCTCGAAATCGATGTGTCCATCGCTGATCTGGATGTTGTTCAACGCAAAAGCCGGCGTCGGATCGTCGTTCTGCGGCCTGGCCAGCCATTCGTCGATCAGATCGGAAAAATTCAGCCGACCATCGGGCAGACGGACGATCCGCAACGCCGGTGCCATCAGACGCAGTTCGCTGACCACCGGCCCGCCGCGCCAGAACGAGCTGTCGGCGACATTGACGTACAGGCGATCAAAGCCGGCGACGGTCTCGCCGCCGCCTTTTTCCTGGATCGACACCCCGACAATCTCGAGTTCGAGGGTATAGGGATTGAAATCGATGCGCTCGACGTTCAATGGGCGATGCAGGATCGCCGACAGCTTGTCAACTGCCAGCGATTTGGCCACCGGTGGCAGGACGAAATAGCCCAGGCCGCCGAAAGCGAGGACCAGCAACAGCAGGCCGACGACGTAGGTCCACCAGCGACGGGCAGGTTTTTGGTTTGCGGGAGAGGGAGTGTCGATTGCCTGAGTCATTGCAGCGAGTCGGCCAGAGCGCCGAAACAAGGTCGAAGAGAGATCGAATCAATAAATCAATTTAGCACGCCAACCGCAGCAACGACCGATCAGCAACGCCGTGTGCCGTGGTCAGCAAGCAGAATGTTGAACAACGCGTGACGGATTAAATCAGCAGTGATTTTTCCACTCGCGCAGGGCAGCGAATACAGCCACCTCGTCGGCGGCCTCCGGTTGACGTTGGCGCGCGCTGGCGATCACCTCGGGAAACGCGCAGCGCAGGAAAGGGTTGGTCGCTTTTTCGAGAGCAATCGTCGACGGGATGGTCGACAGGCCTTTCGCGCGCGTCACCGCCACTTCATCGACCCGGCGTTGCAACTGACGGTTACCCGCTTCGACAGCCAGTGCGAAACGCAAATTGGCTTCGGTGTATTCATGTGCACAGTACACCTCCGTATCGTCGGGCAGCGACGCCAAGCGGGCCAGCGAGTCGGCCATCTGTTCCGGCGAGCCTTCGAACAGGCGGCCGCAACCGCCGCCGAACAAGGTATCGCCACAGAACAGCGTGCCTGCGCCATAATAAGCGAGATGTCCCAGGGTATGACCCGGCACAGCGATCACTTGCAAAGATAAATCCAGGGAATCAAGCACTACCGTTTCCCCGCCGCGTAAAGGTCTGTCGAGTCCATGAATCGACTCGTTGGCTGGCCCGTACACCGGTACCGGATAATGCGTCAGCAACGCGGCGACGCCGCCCTGATGGTCGGCGTGGTGATGGGTGATGAGTATGGCGCTCAACGACCAGCCTTCGCGGTCGAGCCGCGTCAACACCGGCCGCGCATCGCCGGGATCGACGACAGCCGTTTGCGTCCCCTGGCGCAATAGCCAGATATAGTTGTCCTTGAACGCCGGAATGCGAATGACCTCGAACATCGTTGGGATTGTGAAAGAATTGGGGAAAATGTCAATTCCCGGCCTCGAAGCCTGGTTGCAGACGCCACAAGGGCGATACGTGATGGCTTGGGAGCGGCAGAGCATCGATGCGCAAGTGGTCGACGTCTTTGGCTACAACGCTTTGCAGCTCGGCCTGCCGCAATACGCGCTACTGACGCAGAACCGCATTCCGCTGCGACAGACAATCGCCGATCATGGCCGGGTCGATGTGCTCTGCGATCTGCGCCAGCTGCCTTTTTCCGCGCACAGCATCGATCTGGTGGTCATGCCGCACGTGCTCGAATTTCACCGGCATCCGCACCAGATCCTGCGCGAAGTCGAGCGGATACTGATTCCGGAAGGTGTCCTGCTGATCAGCGGCTTCAATCCGCTGTCTCTCTGGGGCGCGCGCCAGCGACTACTGCGCCGACAGGGTGAGCTATTCCCCTGGAACGGCCATTATCTGTCGCCGCTGCGCCTGAAGGACTGGCTGCAACTGCTCGGTTTCGAAGCCGAACGCCCCCACCTCGGCTGTTACGCTCCCCCTTGCGTCAGCGAAGGCTGGTTGAAGCGTTGGCAGCGCCTGGAAGGCGTCGGCCGCCGCTGCTGGAATTTTGCCGGCAGCGTTTACCTCTTGCGCGCCACCAAGCGCGTGCAGGGCATGCGGCTGATCACGCCGAAGTGGAAACATTCCCGCCCGCCCACCGAAGCGCTGTCCGTGCTGAGCAAGAAAGAAAGCGAACATGAACGCTGAACAGACGGTCACCATTCACGCCGACGGCGGTTGCCGCGGCAACCCCGGTCCGGGCGGCTGGGGCGCGATACTCGAAATGGGCGAACATCGCAGTGAACTGTGGGGTGGCGAAGCCAACACCACCAACAACCGCATGGAACTGACCGCCGCCATCCGCGCACTCGAAGCGTTGAAGAGACCGGTCAGCGTGCAACTGCACACCGATTCGCAGTATCTCCAGAAAGGGATCAGCGAATGGATACACAACTGGAAGCGCAACGGCTGGCGAACCGCCGACAAGAAGCCGGTCAAGAATGTCGACTTATGGCAACGTCTCGACGAACTGGTCGCGCAGCACCGGGTTCACTGGGTCTGGGTCAAAGGACACGCCGGCCACGCCGGCAACGAGCACGCCGACCGCCTGGCCAACCGGGCGATGGACGAATTGTGCCGCTCGCCGAACGCCGGTTGAGCGCCCTGCCCTTGCCTTTTGCCAACCCGAAACCAGCATGCGCCAGATCTTTCTCGACACTGAAACCACCGGCCTGGAACACAAACTCGGTCACCGCATCATCGAAATCGCCGGCGTCGAAATGTGCAACCGGCGGCTGACGCAGCGCCACTTTCATCGCTACCTCAATCCGCAACGGGAAATCGACAGCGGCGCACAGGCGGTCCACGGCATCAGCGCCGAGTTTCTCGCCGACAAACCGCTCTTCGCCGACGTCGCCGGCGAATTTCTCGACTTCGTGCGCGGCGCCGAACTGGTGATCCACAACGCGCCGTTCGACGTCGGCTTTCTCAACACCGAACTGGCGCGCCTCGATCTGCCGCCGCTCGAAAGTGCCTGTCTGGGGGTTTGCGACACCTTGCGCATGGCCAAAGACGCCCACCCGGGCAAGAAGAACAACCTCAACGCGCTCTGCGAACGTTACAGCGTCGACAACTCGAAACGCACGCTGCACGGCGCATTGCTCGACGCCGAGATTCTGGCCGAAGTCTATCTGGCGATGACGCGCGGCCAGGAAAGCCTGCTCATCGACCTCCCCGAAGACCACCGTCCACCTTTGAGCCGTCAACAAGGCAACGGCGACGGCAACCAGCAGCGGCCGGCACGCATCATCAAGGCCAGCGCGGAAGAGATCGACGCCCACCACGCCATTCTGGCCGCCATTCAGGAAGCCAGCAAAGGCAAATGTCTGTGGTTGCGGCAAGACGAGTGAATGCGTCTTCGCCACGGCCGCCCGCCAGCGGCGTGTCTCGCGCATGCCCTGGCTGTCATTTTCAAGAGGCGACTGCAGCAGTTCATTGGGCTGGTCGCCATGTGTGCAGTGGTCTTTTGACCGTTCCCAGTCAGAAGTTCTGTGCACGAAGCGCCGCGAGAGGTCGGAATTGCTCAGAACTCATCTGCACGACGCGACGAAGCCGGCAGCGCCGAAATTTCCGGCGATCAACCAGCAAGCTGCCTGATGCGCTCGGCCCAGGTCAGGCCCGTATCCCGGCATGTGATTGATGATGGCATGACCCTTGCGGACGCCCTGGGTGGCAAGCCGTTGCCTGTGCTGATCGATCTTCGCGGCCAGTCGGCGGAATGCGTTCATGCTCATCAGTAGCCCGCCTC
>CAYRXO010000016.1:0-28553 GCA_964428215.1 uncultured Candidatus Accumulibacter sp.
AAACGAAGAACAGCTCGTCAATTGGTTATCGAAACGTCTGGGGGCCCGCGTCCGCCCGGCCAGATTGGGGCCACTCGGTTATCAGCTGATCGGCGGCCGCCTGCTGCCCGGCAACAGCGGTCCGGTGGCGCAGTTCATGTATCACGACGCCAGCGGCCAGCGATTGACGCTCTATCTCAGCAGCGAAAATACGGCCAATCAGGAAACCGCCTTCCGCTTTGTCGCGCAGGGGCCGCTCAATGTCTTCTACTGGGTCGACGGCCAATTCGGTTATGCCTTGTCGGCAGCGATCGACAAGGACGAACTGGCGCGGCTGGCAAAAGCGGTGCATGAGCAATTCGAGCCGCGCTGAAAATCCTCTGTTTATCCGTCGAAAGTTGTTGCCGTGGCGCGCCACCCGGCGGGTCAACGTCGGCGAAACGATGGCAAGAGGATTGACACACGCAAAAAAACTTGGCGATCATTTTTCCCGGCCGACCCCGGGCTAATGACAAGCTTTTAGCCGAATTGGCAACATATTGTTGTCCCTGAGGTTTTTTCCGGACGTAAGCCGCAAGTAAGTAATGGTCATTAAGATCGATCCCCAGTCATGATCAGTGACTCGTCAGCCAGTCCCAATCAGAGGAGGAAAGACACAGTGAACGAAGACATCGTCGCACGGATTGAAGCCAATCCGAAATATCACGAACTGGTCAGCAAACGGTCCAGCTACAGCATCATCATGTCCATCCTGATGGTCATCGTTTATTACGGATACATTCTGTTGATCGCGTTTAACAAGGAATGGCTGGCCACCAAACTGGCTCCCGGCATGGTCACCTCGATCGGCATCCCGCTCGGTCTGGGGGTGATCGTGTTTACCATCGTCATCACCAACATCTACGTTCGGCGGGCCAACACGGAGTTCGACGATATGAGCGCCGCGGTCGTCAAGGAGGCGAACAGAAAATGATGAATACCTCGACACGCAACATCCTCATCCTGGCCGCCGCGCTATTGGCCGCCGGCGGCGCCTGGGCAGCAGGTGCCGATCTCGGCAACACCACCAAGCAGGCAACCAACTGGGTGGCCATCGCCATGTTCGGCATCTTCGTCGCCGCCACGCTGTGGATCACCAAGTGGGCTGCTTCAAAAACCAAATCGGCGGCCGACTTCTACACTGCCGGCGGCGGCATCACCGGCTTTCAGAACGGTCTGGCGATTGCCGGCGACTACATGTCCGCCGCCTCGTTCCTCGGTATCTCGGGCCTGGTGTTCGCCAACGGTTTCGACGGGTTGATCTTCTCGATCGGCTGGCTGGTCGGCTGGCCGGTGATCACTTTCCTGATGGCTGAGCGTCTGCGCAACCTGGGCAAATTCACTTTTGCCGACGTGGCCGCCTATCGCTTCTCGCAAACGCCGATCCGCACCTTTGCCGCCACCGGTTCGCTGGTCGTCGTCGCCTTCTACATGATCGCCCAGATGGTCGGTGCCGGTCAGTTGATCAAGGTGCTGTTCGGTCTCGAATATACCGTCGCGGTCATCATCGTCGGCGTGCTGATGATGTGCTACGTGCTGTTCGGCGGCATGACCGCCACCACCTGGGTGCAGATCATCAAGGCCTGCCTGCTGCTCACCGGCGCGACCTTCATGGCCCTGGCGGTACTGTTCAAGTTCGGTTTCAACCCCGAAGCTCTGTTTGCCAAAGCGGTTGAAATCCATGCCAAGCACGATGCGATCATGGCTCCCGGCGCGCTGATCAAGGACCCGGTTTCCGCGATCTCGGTCGGCATGGCGCTGATGTTCGGTACCGCCGGTCTGCCGCATATCCTGATGCGCTTCTTCACCGTGCCGAGCGCCAAGGAAGCGCGCAAGTCGGTCGGCTGGGCGACGACCTGGATCGGCTACTTCTACATCCTGACCTTCATCATCGGTTTCGGCGCCGTGGTCATGCTCACCCAGTCGCCCGAGTTGTACTACGTCGATGGCGATCTCGCCAAAGGGCTGAAGGGCGGCGGCAACATGGCGGCCATCCATCTGGCCAACGCCGTCGGTGGCAACGTTTTCCTCGGCTTCATCTCGGCCGTGGCTTTTGCAACCATTCTGGCAGTGGTGGCTGGCCTGACGCTGTCCGGCGCTTCGGCGGTGTCGCACGACCTGTACGCGACGGTGTTCAAGCACGGCAACGCCGATTCGGCTTCCGAACTGCGCGTCTCCAAGATCACCACCGTCTGCCTGGGTATTGTCGCGGTTTTTCTGGGTATCGCCTTCGAGAAGGAGAATGTCGCCTACATGGTGATGCTGGCTTTTGCCATCGCCTGCTCGGCCAATTTCCCGGTGCTGTTCATGTCGGTGCTGTGGAAGGATTGCACCACCAAAGGTGCGGTCGCCGGTGGCGTCGTCGGTCTGGTGGCCTCGGTGCTGCTGACCGTTCTCTCCGCATCGGTCTGGGAAGCGGTGCTGAAGAATCCGAAGGGCAGCGCCTGGTTCCCGTATTCGTCGCCGGCGCTGTTCTCGATGACCGCCGCCTTCCTGGTCATCTACATCGTCTCGAAGATGGACAACAGCCGGCAGGCGCAACTCGAGCGCTCGCTCTATCCGGCGCAGAAAGTCCGCTCCGAAACCGGTATCGGCGCCGCAACGGCTTCCGGTCACTGAGAAAAGACGCACGCTCTCGATCGGCAACTCCTGCCGATCGAGAGCCGCAGCAAACGGCCCGGAATTCCGGGCCGTTTTTTTTCGCCGATCGCGTGCCTCGGTCAGTGCAAGCTTCGTCGGCGGTCTCGGAAGGACACCTGGGGGCTATGGTAGACTTCTCTCCCATTTCAACGCTCGCAGAAAAGCCATGTCCGGCAATACCATCGGCACGCTGTTCACAGTCACTTCTTTCGGCGAATCGCATGGTCCGGCGATTGGCTGCGTCGTCGATGGCTGCCCGCCCGGGCTGGCACTGGACACTGCCGATATCCAGGCCGAGCTCGACCGGCGCAAACCGGGTACCTCGCGGCATGTCACACAACGCCGCGAACCGGATGAAGTGGAAATTCTCTCCGGTATCTTTGCCGGCAAAACCACCGGCACACCGATTGCTTTGTTGATCCGCAATCAGGATCAGCGCAGCAAGGATTACGGGGCGATCGCTGAAACCTTCCGCCCCGGTCATGCCGACTATACCTATACACATAAATACGGCTTTCGCGACTACCGTGGCGGTGGCCGTTCGTCGGCGCGCGAAACGGCGGTGCGCGTCGCCGCCGGCGCCATCGCCCGCAAGTGGCTGTCCGAGCGTTACGGGGTGCGCATCCACGGCTGGATGAGTCGCCTGGGGCCGATCGAAATTCCTTTCTTTTCTCTGGACTCGGTCGCCGGCAACCCGTTTTTTGCGCCGAATGCGGCGATCGTCCCACAACTCGAGGCGTATATGGATCAGTTGCGCAAAGACGGCGACTCGATCGGTGCCGAGATCAGTGTCTGCGCCAGCGGTGTGCCGCCTGGCTGGGGTGAGCCAGTTTATGGTCGGCTCGACGCTGAAATCGCTTACGCGATGATGAGCATCAACGCCGTCAAAGGCGTCGAGATCGGCGCCGGTTTTGCCGCCATCCGCCAGCGCGGCAGCGAACATGGCGACGAGATGACGCCGGCCGGTTTTTTGAGCAATCACGCCGGCGGCATTCTCGGCGGCATCTCCAGCGGGCAGGACATCGTCGTCAGGCTGGCGATCAAACCGACGTCGAGCATCCGCCTGCCCCGGCGCTCGATCACACTCAGTGGCGAGCCGACCGTGGTGGAAACGCATGGTCGCCACGATCCCTGCGTCGGCATTCGCGCCACGCCGATTGCCGAAGCGATGCTGGCGCTGGTGCTCATTGATCAGGCTTTGCGACATCGTGCGCAATGCGCCGACGTCGATTGCAAGACGCCGCGTGTGGCGGGACGATTGCCGAGTGACGCTTAGCCGCGCGCTGGTTATAATCGCACGGTCCGGTGACGCATGGGGCGGACCGGGATCAGTCAGAGGCCATGTCATGCAAGTTGAACACCACGACCTTCATCACGAGTTCCCCGAGTATCTGGATTCCATTCAGACGCTGAAGTCGGAAAACGAACAATTTGGCCAGATGTACCTGGAATACGAGGAACTGACACGGGAAGTGGAACGCCTCGAAGAAGACGATCTGCCGGTCGACGACTTCGCCATCGAAAACATGAAAAAACAACGAGTCCGCCTCAAGGACCAGATGTATCGCATGTTGCGCACCTACAATAACGGCCGTTAACCGACTGCTTTTCGGCGTAATCAGGCGCATCCGGTAAAATTGCCGGATGCATGCTTTGCCCTATTGGCGTCTTTCCGGCTACTACTTTTTCTATTTCGCCTTTATCGGCGGTTTTTCGCCCTATTTCGGTCTGTATCTGCAGGAGCGGGCGTTCTCCGCCTGGGACATCGGTGTGCTGATGTCGCAGATGCAGTTGATGCGCGTGTTTGCCCCCTATCTCTGGGGTACGCTGGCCGATCGCTGCCAGCATCCGGTGCGCATCGTTAGGCTGGCGTCGCTGCTCAGCCTGATCGGCTTCCTGATCTTTTTCTTTGCACGCGATTTTCTGTCGATGCTGCTGGCCATGGCCGTGCTGGCGTTCTTCTGGAGCGCGGCCTTGCCTCTGGTCGAAACGATCACCTTTGTCCATCTGCGCGAAAATCCGGCGCGCTACAGCCGCATCCGTTTGTGGGGATCAATCGGTTTCATCGTCGCGGTCATGGCCACCGGCGCCCTGCTCGACCGTATTCCTCTGTCGGGGTTGTTATGGGTCCTCTTCGCCACTTTGGCCGGTATCGCCCTCTGCGCCCTGGCGCTGCCGACGACGCCAACGCGCGAGGATGCCGGGGAAGCGCAACCCATTGGCTACATATTGCGCCAGCCGCAGGTACGCGCCTTGCTGGTCGCCTGTTTCGCGATGGCTGCGGCGCACGGTGCCTTGTACGTCTTCTATTCGATCTATCTGAGCGCGCATCAATACAGTAAATGGCTGGTCGGTTGCTTGTGGTCGCTCGGTGTCATCGCCGAAATCGTCGTTTTTTACCATATGGCCGACTTGCTCCGCCGCTTCAGTCTGCGTACCATCCTGTTGGCCTGTTTCGCCGCCGCTGTCGTCCGTTTTCTGATCATCGGTTGGGGAGTGGCGTGGCTGTGGCTGCTGGTGCTGGCGCAACTGCTGCATGGTTTGACCTTCGGCGCCTATCATGCCGCGTCGGTTGCGGCGATCAACCGCTGGTTTCCCGGCCGTTGCCAAGGACGTGGGCAGGCCTTGTATTCCAGTTTGTCCTTTGGTGCCGGTGGCCTGCTCGGCAGTGTGCTCAGTGGCTGGACGTGGGAACTTCTCGGTCCGGCGCCGACCTATGCGCTCAGCTCGTTGCTGGCGCTGGCAGGTCTGCTTTGTGTCGCATTGTGGATCAGTGACCGTACGGCTGATCTGGCCGTCGCCTACCATTCGCAAACAATGGCAGACCGCCGCGATGTTGACCTTTAAAGGAGTTCGGCCATGCAAATGAAGACCATGAAACGAGTTTTCTGCCTTGGCGGAATGCTCGCCCTGTTGCTGACGGGCTGTTCGACGACGCAAACCACCAGCGGTGGTGCGGTCGGGGTGGAACGGGGACAGACGATGTTGCTCTCGTCGGGCGAAGTCAACCGTTCGGCAGCGACCGCATACAAGTCGACGATCGATTCTGCCCGCAGCAAAGGGCTGCTCAATCGCGATGCTCACCAATACGAACGGGTGCGGCAGATTGCACATCGGCTGATTCCGGCGACGGCCACGTTCCGCAACGATGCGCCAGCCTGGCATTGGGAGGTGAATGTACTCACGTCGAAGGAAGTGAACGCCTGGTGCATGCCAGGGGGCAAGATGGCTGTCTACACGGGCCTGATCGAACGGTTGCAAGTCACCGACGATGAGCTGGCCGCCGTGATGGGACATGAAATTGCACACGCCCTGCGCGAGCACGGCCGCGAAAAAGCCAGTCAGGCTACCGGCGTGAACGTCGCGGCGGCGATCGGTGGCGCGCTCATCGGCAGCTATTTCGGGGTCGACGCCCGACTTGGCCAGACGGCACTCGGTGCGGTCGGCGATCTGGCTTTCATGCGGCCGAATTCGCGCGAGATGGAGCAGGAAGCCGACCGTGTTGGTGTCGAACTGGCCGCGCGAGCCGGTTACGATCCGTTGGCGGCGATCACGCTGTGGGAAAAAATGGGCCGCGTCAGTAGCGGCAGCACGCCGCAATGGTTGTCCACGCATCCCTCGCACCAAGCCCGGATCG
Organism: uncultured Candidatus Accumulibacter sp.; assembly: GCA_964428215.1. Lineage (GTDB taxonomy): Bacteria > Pseudomonadota > Gammaproteobacteria > Burkholderiales > Rhodocyclaceae > Accumulibacter. The sequence continues at coordinate 6,296 of CAYRXO010000016.1, forward strand.
ACGATTTGCGCGTATATGCGCAACGGGTGCAACCGCTTTACGCAGCGTCTCGTCGCGGCCGCTGAGCGATCGTGCCAGCGAATGCGCACACTGTCAGCCGTTTGCCTGCTGTGACATAATCGCTTTTTTTGCCCTTGGCCATTACCGGCGGCGAACGCCGGTCTAATTTGCATGCCGCAAACACTTTACGAAAAGCTCTGGCAGGACCACGTCGTTCGTCAGGAAGACGATGGCACGGCGCTGATCTACATCGACCGCCATCTGGTGCACGAGGTGACCAGTCCACAGGCCTACGAGGGGCTGAAACTGGCCGGTCGACAGCCGTGGCGGGTGTCGTCGATCGTCGCCACCGCTGACCACAATACGCCGACCGATCATTGGGATCGGGGGATCGAAGATCCGGTCTCCCGTTTGCAGGTCGAAACGCTCGACGCTAACGTTCGAGCGACGGGCTCGCTGGCCTATTTTCCGTTCAAGGACCCCGCGCAGGGCATCGTCCATGTCGTCGGCCCGGAAACCGGGGCCACCCTGCCGGGAATGACCGTCGTCTGCGGCGACTCGCATACCAGCACGCACGGCGCCTTCGCCTGCATGGCGCACGGCATCGGCACCTCGGAAGTCGAGCACGTGCTGGCGACGCAATGCCTGCTGCAAAAGCGCTCGCAGACCCTGCTAGTCAGTGTTTCGGGCACGCTCGTCGAGGGGGTGACCGCCAAGGATCTGGCGCTGGCGATCATTGCCGCCATCGGCACCGCCGGTGGCACCGGCTACGCCATCGAGTTCGCCGGCACAGCGATCAGCGCCTTGTCGATGGAAGGGCGCATGACCTTGTGCAACATGGCCATCGAGGCCGGCGCGCGCATGGGCATGGTGGCCGTGGATGAAGTGACTATCGACTATCTGCGTGGTCGTCCCTTCGCGCCACAAGGTGGTCTGTGGGAGTCTGCCGTCACTGCCTGGCGTCGCCTGCACAGCGATGCGGAAGCCCGTTTCGATCGCGTTGTCGAACTGGACGCCGGCGCCATCCGGGCACAGGTCACCTGGGGAACGTCGCCGGAAATGGTCGTTCCCATCGACGCCTGCGTCCCGGACCCCGCCGAAGAGAACGATCCGGTCAGGCGGGCCGGGATGGAGCAGGCGCTACGCTACATGGGCCTGGCCGCGAAACAGCCGATCGCCGACATCCGGCTCGACAAGGTGTTCATCGGTTCATGCACCAACTCACGCATCGAAGATCTGCGCGCCGCTGCGGCCGTGGTCAAGGGGCGCCATGTGGCAGAGAACATCAAGCTGGCGCTGGTCGTTCCCGGATCGGGTCGGGTGAAGCGGCAGGCGGAAGAGGAGGGGCTGGACGCGATTTTCCGGGAAGCCGGATTCGAATGGCGCGAACCGGGGTGTTCGATGTGTCTGGCGATGAACGCCGATCGGCTCTCGCCGGGCGAACGCTGCGCGTCGACATCGAACCGCAACTTTGAAGGACGGCAGGGTGCCGGTGGACGCACGCACCTGGTCAGCCCACTGGTCGCGGCGGCAGCGGCCATCGCCGGCCATTTCGTTGCTCCCGTGCAGTTGCCACCCCGCTGAACTCGCCACGCCGTACGGCGCAAGAAGACATCTGTTCGGTCGCGGCTCCGCCAGCAACGGCTGGCGGAGAGCCCGTCAACGAAGGAGACGCATGGAAAAATTTGTTTGCCTCGCTGGATTGGTCGCGCCACTCGATCGCGCAAATGTCGATACCGATGCCATCATTCCCAAGCAATTTTTGAAATCGATCAAGCGGGCGGGTTTTGGCCCCAATCTGTTCGACGAATGGCGTTACCTGGACGTTGGCGAACCCGGCCGCGACAATGCTGTGCGGCCGCTCAACGCCGATTTCGTGCTCAATCAGCCGCGTTACCAGGGGGCCTCGATTCTGCTGACCCGGCAGAATTTTGGTTGCGGCAGTTCGCGCGAGCACGCGCCGTGGGCCTTGCTCGATTACGGTTTCCGGGTGGTGATCGCCGAAAGCTTTGCCGACATCTTTTACAACAACTGCTTTAAAAACGGCATCCTGCCCGTTGTTCTGCCGAGTGGGGAAGTTGACGAATTGTTCCGTCAGGTGGTGGCAACACCCGGCTACACCCTGAGCGTCGATCTCGAGCGGCAGCAGGTACGCCGACCGGACGGAGGCGCTTGGCCATTTGCTGTGGACTCTTTCCGCAGGGAGTGTCTGCTCAATGGTTGGGATGACATCGGCCTGACTTTGCGTCATGCCGAGGCAATTCGCGCCTTCGAAGAGAAGCGTCGCCGCGAACAACCCTGGCTGTTTGCCTGAGGATCGGTGCATGAAAATTTGCGTACTTCCCGGTGATGGTATCGGACCGGAAATCATCGCCGAAGCGGTGCGTGTCCTGCAGGCACTCGACCTCGGCAGCGAGCTGCAAACAGGCTTGCTCGGCGGTTGTGCCGTCGACGCAACCGGTGATCCCTATCCGGAGGCGACCCAACGGCTGGCCGAGCAGGCGGACGCGATACTGCTCGGTGCCGTTGGCGGTCCGCAGTGGGATCGCCTGCCGCGTCAGCAACGACCAGAGCGCGGCCTGCTGGCCATTCGGCAACAACTCGGACTGTTCGCCAATCTGCGACCGGCGATCCTCTATCCGGAACTGGCCAACGCCTCGACGCTTAAACCCGAAGTGGTTGCCGGCCTCGATATCCTGATCGTTCGCGAACTGACCGGCGACATCTATTTCGGCCAGCCGCGCGGCAGCGAAATGCGCGACATCGATGGCCGGTTACAGCGTTACGCTTACAACACCATGCATTACGACGAAAGCGAAATCCGGCGCATTCTGCGTGTCGCTTTCGACGCGGCGCGTAAACGCCAGCGCAAGCTGTGTTCGGTCGACAAGATGAACGTCCTCGAAACGACGCAGTTGTGGCGTGACGTGGCCAACGAAACGGCGGCCGATTATCCCGATGTCGAACTCAGTCACCAATTGGTCGACAACGCGGCCATGCAGCTGGTGCGCAATCCCAAACAGTTCGACGTCATCGTGACCGGCAATCTGTTCGGCGACATACTCTCGGATGAGGCAGCGATGCTGACCGGTTCGATCGGCATGTTGCCTTCCGCGTCGCTCGACGCGCGCAACAAAGGTCTTTATGAGCCGTGCCACGGTTCGGCGCCCGATATCGCCGGAAAAGGGCTGGCCAACCCGCTGGCGACGATTCTGTCGGCGGCAATGATGTTACGTTACACTTTTGCCCGGGAAGCGGCCGCATTACAAATCGAAGCGGCTGTGAAAAAAGTCCTGGCGCAAGGTTATCGAACCGCCGACATTTACGAGCCGGGCATGCGCCAGGTCGGCACCCGGGAAATGGGCGATGCCGTTCTGGCGGCTCTATGACTTATTAATAATCATTAAAGCTTTTGCTTATCTATATGGCGATGATCAAGGTTGCACTGGTGGGTTGGCGAGGCATGGTCGGGTCGGTCCTCATGCAGCGCATGCAGGAAGAAGGCGATTTCGAGCATATCGAGCCGATTTATTTCTCGACCTCGGCCGTTGGCAGTCTTGCCCCGACGCTGGCCGGCAAACAGGCCGGCACTTTGCAAGACGCCATGTCGGTGGCAGACCTGCGCCGGGCCGACGTCGTTCTGACCTGTCAGGGCGGCGACTACACCAAGGAAATATTCCCGCCGCTGCGCGCCAGCGGCTGGCAAGGACACTGGATCGACGCCGCGTCGGCACTGCGCATGGCCGACGATGCGGTGATCATTCTCGATCCGGTCAACCTGGACGTCATCAAGAATGCGCTCGCCAAAGGCGCGCGTAACTGGATCGGCGGCAATTGCACCGTGTCGCTGATGCTGATGGGCCTCGGCGGCCTGTTCCGGCACGATCTCGTCGAATGGATCAGCGCTATGACTTATCAGGCGGCTTCCGGTGCCGGCGCCCAGAACATGCGCCAGTTGCTGCAGCAAATGGGCGCCCTGCACGCGGCCGTCAAGGATGAACTCGCCGATCCGGCGTCGGCGATCCTCGATATCGACCGTAAAGTGGCCGCCACCATGCGTGCCGACAGCTTTCCGACCAGCCAGTTCCGGCAGACGGCGCTCGCTGGCAGCCTGATCCCCTGGATCGATGTGCCGGTCGACGGCGGTCAGTCGAAGGAAGAATGGAAAGGCGGTGCCGAATGCAACAAAATCCTTGGCCGTCCGCCGTTCCGCTCACCCGGCAGCATCCCGGTCGATGGCCTGTGCGTACGCATTGGCGCCATGCGCTGCCACTCGCAGGGACTGACCATCAAGTTGAAGCGCGACCTGCCGTTGGATGAAATCAGCGATATCATTGGGCAAGGCAATGCATGGGTCAAAGTGGTGCCCAATCTACGTGAAGACAGTGAACGTGAACTGACACCGGCCGCAGTGACCGGTACGCTGACGATTCCCGTCGGTCGTCTGCATAAATTGGCCATGGGAGCGGAGTATCTTGGTGCCTTCACGGTTGGCGATCAATTGTTGTGGGGAGCCGCCGAGCCTCTGCGCAGGATGCTGCGCATCCTGATCGAGCATGGATTAAAGTGATAAAGAAGCAACGCTGAACCAAACGAAATCCAACATTTTGGCAAGAGGTGGATTCAATAAAAATCAAAACGTTGTGCGCCATTTTCCGCCACGCATGACGAATTGCTGCGTATTTCGTTGCACGGAAGAGGGCGGCTCGACAGGCTGCATCTTCCGGAGAGTCCTTGTTTACGCTGAAGAACGCCTTGCATGCCTAAATTCATGATGTTATTTTAATATTTCAAATATCGACGCTCAGGGTTGCGCAGTGGCCAAAAACATTGATTCTCCCGCAAGAACCCCCAGACTGAAAACCTCCGCATGGGCTGTCGCCTCGTCGTTATTGATCGCGGCGTGTCCGTTACCCTCGCAGGCCGCCGGCCTGGGAAAAATCACGGTCTTTTCAGCGCTTGGTCAACCTTTACGTGCCGAAGCGGAAGTTTTTGCCAGCCGCGAAGAACTGGCCGGCATGCGGGCGCAACTGGCTTCCCAGGAGACGCATAAGCAGGCCGGAGTGGATTACTCATCCACCCTGGGCAGCATCAACTTTTCCATCGGCAAGCGGGCCAACGGTCAAGCGGTCATCCGGATGAGTTCAGACCGGCCGATCAACGACCCCTTCGTCGACCTGATGCTTGAACTCAATTGGCCTTCGGGTCGGCTGGTTCGCGAATATACTTTCCTGCTCGATCCGCCTGAATATGCAGCCAAGCATGCGCCGGTGGCAGCCGTCAACAAACCGACGGCCCCGGCCAGAACCACAGCCGAAAGCGTGACGCCGCAGGTTGAAACGACCAGGCAGCGCCCCAGTCGACCGGCACCCAGACAAGCTGCCGAAGGCAGCGCTTACGAAGTCAGGCCAGGAGAAACTTTAGGCCGGATCGCCAACAACACCCGTCCAGAGGGCGTCTCACTCGATCAGATGCTGGTGGCAATCTTCCGTGCCAACCCGGATGCCTTTGATCACGGCAACATGAATCGTCTCAAGGCCGGCAAGATTCTGACCATCCCGGACAAGACGGCGATCGAAGCCGTGCCACGTGACGAAGCCCGCCGTGCCGTAACCGCTCAATCCGCTGATTGGGGCGGTTACCGCCGCAAACTGGCCAGCGAAGCGGCGGCGGCTCCGGTTGCCGAAGCCGCACCGCGCCAGCAATCGACCGGCAGGATCAGCGCCCGCGTTGAAGACAAGGCCCGTCCTGCGGTTGAACCCAAGGATCAGTTGAAGGTTTCCAAGACCGAAGTTTCAGGGGCCAAAACGACAAGCCCTGGCAAGCGCACGGATGAAGACTTGATCGCCAAGGAAAAGGCGTTGCGCGAAGCCAACGAGCGTTTGGCGGCACTGGAAAAAAACGTTGCAGAATTGCAAAAACTCGTCGAGCTGAAGAGCCGCACGCTTGCTGAACTGGAGAAACAGTCGGGAGGAAAGCCGGCGGCCGCTGTTCCGACTGGCAAACCGGGTGAAGAAGTTCGGCCGGCGACGGCGCAACCCGCAACTCCATCGGCTCCCCCGCCTGTTACCGCAAGCACGCCGACGCCAACGGTCGCCCAACCGCCTGCCGCGGCTCCGCCGCAAAAAGCCGTTGAGCCGCCGCCAGTTCCCGCATCTGTCGCGGCGAAGACGGACGAGAAGCCGGTCGATGCGGCAGCGGGTAGCAAACCTGCCGACTTGTCGGCAAAAGTCGAGGACAAGCCGCTGCCGGGCAAAGTGGATGAGGTCAAACCGGCACCGCCGCCGGTAAGCCCCGAAGCGGCCAAGCCGGCGGAAAAACCCAAGCCGAAGGTGGTCGTTCCCACCGAAGAACCGGGGCTGATGGATGAGTTGTTCAGCAGCACTCCCTTGCTCATCGGCGGGGGTGTGCTTGCTGCTTTGGGAGGCGCTTACTGGCTGGCCAGACGGCGCCGCGCAAACCTGGAAGACAGCGCGTTTGATTCCGTCAATACCTTGACCCCGGTTGTTTCCGAAGGATTGACCACCAACTCGGCTTTCAGAAGCGCGGGCGGACAAAGTGTCGACACTTCGCACTCCATCATGTCGCAAGCCGATTTCAGCCAAGCCGGGCCGGGCAGCATCGACACCGACGAAGTCGATCCGGTCGCCGAAGCCGACGTATATATGGCGTATGGCCGTGACGCGCAGGCAGAAGAAATCCTCCTCGAAGCCAAACAGAAAGATCCATTGCGGCATACCATCCATCTCAAGCTGCTGGAAATTTACCTCGGCCGCAAAGACGCCAAACCGTTCGACCTGACGATCAACGAACTGTTCACGGCCACGGCGGGTTCCGGCCCGGATTGGGAAAAGGCAGCTGCCTTAGGCCGGCAGATGGACCCCAGGAATCCGATGTACATCACTGCGGCAGATGCCGGCAACAAGGCGGCTGACGAGGTTACTCTCGCCGCCGCTCCGCCGCCCCCACTGCCGCCCGGCCGAATGGGCGATACGGTTACCCGGCCAGGCGAATTGTCCCGCATGGCCGAGGCAGCAACTGCCGCGGCCGCTTCAGGCGCCGCCGAAATGGATCACGGCGACAGCGTCAAGACCGTGGTGAAGCCGGTCATGCCGGCGGTAGAGAACTTTGGCGAGCTGTCGTTTGATCTCGGTGAAGCAACGGTTGCCGATACGGGCTTGAATACTGATCGCACCAAGACCGTGACCGCCGATTTTGCGCGTTCGGGCAGCGGTCCCATCGACTTCGATCTGGCATCGTCGCTGACTTCTGCAGACCAGTCTTCCGGTGCCGATTTTTATGAACCGCCTCGCTTAGTGCAGGATCATGAAGTTCCTGAAGTCACGATGCTGGTGGCGCCTGGTTCGATGCCTGATAGCCCGGCCGACGAGAATGATCTCGATTTCGCTTTCGATCTGACGACCGAATTCGCCGACAATCACAGCTCCGTCGCACCCACACAGATCGCTACTCCTTCGGCGGTCGACGAGGTGCTGGATATCGGTGCGCCCGAACAAAAGGATCTCGAATTTGAGGTCAAACTCACCGAGTCAACCGTCCTTGGCGAAGGGCTGCAGCGGTCGTCGTTCGACATGGCAGCGATCAATCTCGATCTTGATGAAACGGGTACGACCAGCATATCGAACATCACCGAAATCGCGACCGACGTGCTGTCTCCGTTTGAAACCGAACAAGCAGACACCTTGGTCAGTCCCCGTGCCGCTCAAATTCGAAGTGGCAGTTTTGCCGAACTTAACGATCGCTCGGAGACGTCGAATTCCACGTTCGTCGGCAGTGCCGAAATCAGCGCCAGTGAAGAAGTGGCCACCAAGCTGGATCTCGCCAAGGCCTATCACGACATGGGAGATCACGAGGGCGCCCGCGAATTGCTGCTCGAAGTGCTCAAGGATGGCGACCCCGAACAACGGGATGCGGCCAATGTTTTACTCATCAGTCTGCGCGAATAAAACGACACGGCACATTTTGTATTTTGTTATTTCCGGGCCGTAGAATCTTTTACTTCTACGGCCCTTTGTTTTGATTGCTGACGAAGCCACGTCGAGACTGAACTGTGCATCCGGCCACGCGTCTATTGATCTTGTTATTGCTGCTCGTCGCCAGCCAGGGATTGACCGGCGGCACCTTGTGGGCTGCCATGCTCCCCTTCCTGCTGTCCGGCTACCGCACGCTGTCCCGCAGCTGGCAACTGATCCGTCGCACGCGCTGGCTGCTTCTCTCGCTGTTGCTGATCTTCACCTGGGGAAGTGTCGGTGAACCGCTGTGGACCGGGCCGCTGGCTCCCACCCGCGAAGGACTCCACGAGGCGCTCGATCATCTAGGCCATCTGCTGTTGGCCTTGGCAAGCGTTGCCGCCTTGCTGACCAGCACCTCGGCGGCCGAGATGATCAACGGTGCCAGGCATATGCTGAAACCCTTGCGTTATGCGGGGATCGACGCCGACCGCGCTCTGATCAGGCTCTTGCTGGTCCTGCACTATCTGGAAGTTTCACCCCGGCCGCAGGACTGGCGACAACTGCTGGCAACCCCATCCCGTGCCACAGTCGATTTTTTCGATCTGAACGATACGCGCCTGGCTGGCAGCGATTATCTGGCTTTGCTCCTGGTCAGCATGGCCGTGGCGCTGTTCTATCTTCTTTGATCGATGCGCATCGCTCTGGGAATCGAATACGACGGCAGCCGTTTTCGTGGCTGGCAGCAGCAGCCGGGCGGCGGAACGGTTCAGGACGCCTTGCAGGATGCTTTGCGCCAATTCGCCGTCACACCGATCAAAGTCATTTGCGCCGGGCGTACCGACGCCGGCGTGCATGCGCTGGGGCAGGTCGTACACTTCGACAGCGATATCCGGCGTTCGGAGTGTGCCTGGGTACGCGGCGCGAATACTTTTTTGCCGCCAGCCGTGGCCGTGCGCTGGGCACAATTCGTTCCCACCGATTTTCATGCCCGCGCGTCGGCTTGCGCCCGGCATTACCGCTACCTGCTGCTCAATCGGATGCACCGCCCCGGATTGTGGCAGCAACGCGTGGGTTGGTATCATCAGCCGCTCGATGTCGCCGCGATGCAGGCCGCGGCAGCGCAATTGCTCGGCGAACACGATTTTTCGGCGTTTCGCGCCGCCGAGTGTCAGGCGGTGACGCCGGTGAAGACTATGCGGCGTGCCGATATCCGGCGCCAGGGAGAGCTGATCGTCTTCGATTTCGAAGCGTCGGCTTTTCTGCATCATATGGTGCGCAATCTGGTCGGCAGTCTCGTCTGCATCGGACAAGGCCGGAAGCCGCCGGAATGGCTGGCCGAATTGCTGCAGTGCGGTGACCGCCGGCAGGCGGCGGCAACGTTTCCTGCCGACGGCTTATACCTCGTCGAAGTGAAATATCCGGCGCACTGGCGTTTGCCGACCTGCGAAAAGATCGCTGACGGCCCTCTGCCGCCCGTATCGACTTTTGCCGAATGAGCGGATGAACTCGCCACGCATCAAAATCTGCGGCTTCACCCGCCAACAGGATTTGAAGGCCGGCATAGAAGCCGGTGCCGATGCCGTTGGGCTGGTTTTTTATCCGCCGAGCCCACGCTATGTCGACTTGGCGAGCGCGGCCCAGCTATCGGCGTCCGTTCCGCCGTTCATTCACATTGTCGGCCTGTTCGTCAATGCCGATCCAGCGCTGGTCCGGCAGACCCTGGCTGCCGTACCGATCCACGTCCTGCAATTCCATGGCGACGAAGATGAGGGCTACTGCCGGCAGTTTCATCGGCCGTACATCAAGGCGGCGCGGGTCCGGCCAGGAATGGATTTGGTACAATACGCCGCTGCTTTTCATTCGGCACAAGCCATTCTGCTCGATGCGTTCGTCGATGCTTATGGTGGCGCGGGTCAGGTTTTCGATTGGTCACTGGTGCCGCCGGCACTGGGTAAACCGCTGATCCTTTCCGGTGGCCTCGACGCGGCCAACGTGGCCGAGGCGATTGCCCGACTGCACCCGGCAGCGGTCGATGTGTCTTCCGGGGTAGAAGTCAGCAAAGGAATCAAGGATGCGGCAAAGATGGCCGCTTTTGTCAATGCGGTACGTGCCGCAACTACGAGTGGCCAAGCTGATGACCGTCGCTGATGGGGTGATCGATGCGTAAAAAATCCGGAGGCAGGACGCGTGACTGCTGGCGACGTTATGCCGCCAAACATACCCGAGGCAGCGGGCTGGAGCCGCGGCGTGACGCGCTCTCACGCCATTCGATCGCCAACCGCTGCCTGAAGAAATATCCAGATGAACCTCACGGACTACAATCAACCCGATAGCCATGGCCATTTCGGCCGCTATGGTGGCGTTTTCGTCGCCGAAACGCTGATCGCTCCGATCGCCGAATTGCAGCAGGCTTACGCCGCAGCGCAATCCGACCCGCAATTTCTCGCTGAATTCGATTACGAACTGAAACATTACGTCGGCCGCCCGAGTCCGGTGTACCACGCACGGCGCTGGTCAGAGCATCTCGGCGGCGCGCAGATTTATCTCAAGCGCGAAGATCTCAACCACACCGGCGCGCACAAGATCAACAACTGCGTCGGCCAGGCCTTGCTGGCGCGGCGCATGGGCAAAGCGCGGGTGATTGCCGAAACCGGCGCCGGGCAGCACGGCGTGGCGACAGCGACCGTCGCCGCGCGTTACGGCATGCGTTGCGTCGTCTACATGGGTTCGGAGGACATGCGCCGGCAGGCAGCCAACGTCTATCGCATGAAACTGCTCGGTGCGACGGTAGTACCAGTGGACAGCGGCTCAAGAACGCTGAAGGATGCCTTGAACGAGGCGATGCGCGACTGGGTGACCCAGGTGTCCGATACTTTCTACATCATCGGTACCGTCGCCGGCCCGCATCCCTATCCCATGATGGTGCGTGATTTCCAGGCGGTCATCGGCCGCGAATGTCTGCAACAGATGCAGGAACTCTGCGCTCGGCAACCCGATGCGGTAATCGCCTGCGTCGGTGGCGGCTCGAACGCCATGGGGATTTTTCATCCCTACATCGCACATGCCGACGTGCGCCTGATCGGCGTCGAAGCGGCCGGCGACGGGATCGCCAGCGGCCGACACGCCGCGTCGCTCACCGCCGGCCGACCCGGCGTGCTGCACGGCAACCGCACCTACCTGTTGCAGGACGACAACGGTCAGATCATCGAGACGCATTCGATCTCGGCCGGACTCGACTATCCGGGTGTCGGCCCGGAGCATGCTTGGCTCAAGGACAGCGGGCGTGCCGAATATGTCAGCATCGACGACGGCGAAGCACTGCAGGCTTTTCATGACCTCTGTCGCCTGGAAGGGATCATCCCGGCACTCGAATCGAGCCACGCGCTGGCTTACGCCGGTAAACTGGCGCCGACCCTGCCGAAGGAGAGCATTCTGCTGGTCAATCTTTCCGGACGCGGTGACAAGGACATGCACACGGTGGCCGAAAAATCGGGGATCACTTTCTGACCATGTCGAAAATCCAGGCCACTTTCGAACGTTTGCAAGCCCAGGGACGCCGTGCCCTGATTCCGTTTATCACTGCCGGCGATCCCGATCCGGCGTTGACCGTGCCTCTGCTGCACGCGCTGGTTGCCGCTGGTGCCGACATCGTCGAACTGGGGGTGCCTTTCTCCGATCCGATGGCTGACGGGCCGACGATTCAGCGCGCTTCCGAACGCGCGCTGGCGAAAGGCGCCGGTCTGCGCCAGGTGCTCGGCATGGTCGCCAATTTCCGTGCCGACGACAACGAGACGCCGATCGTGTTGATGGGCTATGCCAATCCGATCGAAGCGATGGGCGTCGAGACCTTTGCCGCCGCGGCGTTCGACGCCGGTGTCGACGGCGTGCTGGTGGTCGATTATCCGCCGGAAGAGAGCGGCGAGTATTCGCAGGCGCTACGTCGCAACGCGCTCGATCCGATCTTCCTGCTGGCGCCGACCTCGACGCCGGAACGGATGGCGCAAGTCGGCCAACTCGGCAGCGGCTATCTCTATTACGTGTCGCTCAAAGGCGTTACCGGTTCGGCCGCGCTCGATGTCGCTGCCGTCAGCGCGCGTATTCCCGAAATCCGTGCCCGCACCAGCCTGCCGGTCGCGGTCGGTTTCGGCATTCGCGATGCGCAAACGGCAGCGACGATCGGCCGATTCGCCGATGCGGTGATCGTCGGCAGCCGGCTGATCGAAGAGATCGAGCAATCGCCAGCGGAAAACGCCTGCCAACGAGTCGCCACCTTGCTTGCCGACATCCGGCGTGGTCTGGATACCGTCACCTCCTCTGCCCGGGAAAATACATGAGCTGGCTGAAGCAATCTCTACCGCCGAAAATCAAGCGCGGCGACGGTGTACGGCGCACGTCGCTGCCCGAAGGTCTGTGGAGCAAGTGCGTCGCCTGCGACGCCGTGCTCTATGCCACCGATCTGGTGAAGAGCCGTCAGGTCTGTCCGAAGTGCGGGCATCACCGGCGACTCGACGCGCGCGCGCGCATCGACCTGCTGCTCGATGCCGACGGACGTTCGGAAATCGGCGCCGAAGTCGTCCCGGTCGATGTGCTCGCTTTCCACGACAGCCGACCCTATGCGCAACGTTTGCGGGAGGCCGGCGAGAGCACCGGCGAAAGCGACGCCCTGGTCGTCATGCGCGGCACGCTGAAAGCCATCCCGGTGGTGCTGGCGGTCTTCGAGTTCGACTTCATGGGCGGTTCGATGGGGTCGGTGATCGGTGAGCGTTTCGTGCGCGGCGTTCATGCGGCGGTCGCGGCGCACGTTCCCTTTCTCTGCGTCACCGCCTCCGGAGGCGCGCGCATGCAGGAAGGGCTGTTTTCGCTGCTGCAGATGGCCAAGACGACCGCCGTACTGACCTTGCTTGCCGACGCCGGTCTGCCGTTCATTTCGATTCTCACCGACCCGACGATGGGCGGCGTCTCGGCCTCGTTCGCCTTTCTCGGCGACATCGTCATCGCCGAACCCGGCGCCCTGATCGGTTTTGCCGGCCCGCGGGTCATCGAACAGACCGTTCGCGAAACGTTGCCGGAAGGCTTCCAACGTGCCGAATTCTTGCTCGAAAAAGGCGCCATCGATCTGATCGTTGACCGGCGGGAAATGAAAAATCGTCTTGCTGACCTGCTGGGCTATCTTTACCGCCCATCGGCTGCTTGATGACGATCGTCTGCTTACTGCTGCCCACGTGACGATGACCGCCAGTCAGCGGACGCTGCCGGATTGGCTGGCGCATCTTGAAAGTTTGCACCCGCGTGGGCAAGCGGGCATCGAACTCGGACTCGAGCGCGTGCAACGGGTCAAGGCGGCGCTGGGGCAACGGCTGACCTGTCCGCTGATCACCGTCGGTGGCACCAACGGCAAGGGGTCGACCTGCGCCTATCTCGAAGCGATTTACAGCTTCGCCGGTTTTCGCACCGCTTGCTATGCCTCGCCGCATCTGCTGAGCTACAACGAACGCGTGCGGCTCGACCGGCTGCCGGTCGATGATCAGTCGCTGTGTGCCGCCTTTGCGCGCGTCGAAGCGGCACGCATCACCGCTGGCTACGTCGCCCTGACCTATTTCGAATTCGGCACGCTGGCCGCCCTGGAAGTCTTTCTGGCCGCTGGCGTCGAGGTATTGATCCTCGAAGTCGGTCTCGGCGGTCGCCTGGACGCGGTCAATGTCTATGATGCCGATTGCGCCATCGTCACCAGCATCGCACTCGACCACACCGACTGGCTGGGTGAGACCCGCGAACAGATCGCCATTGAAAAAGCCGGCATCTTTCGCGCCGGCAAGCCGGCCATCTGCGCCGATCCGGCTCCGCCGGTGACGTTGATCGAGCACGCGCAGGCCATCGGGGCTGAACTGCAATTGCTCGGCCGCGATTTCGATTATCGGCCCGACGACGCGCAATGGACTTTCCGCGGCAGCGGCGGCGTGCGTCGCGGCGGACTGGCTCGACCCGGCTTGCGCGGCGCCTGTCAGTTGCGCAATGCCTCGGCGGCGCTGGCCGCTGTCGAGTTGCTGCGCACCAGATTGCCGGTCTCGATGCAGGCGGTGCGCCGGGGCTTGCTCGAAATCGATTTGCCGGGTCGTTTTCAGGCTCTGCCCGGACGACCAACGGTCATCCTCGACGTCGCACACAACCCGGAAGCACTGGCCGCTCTGGCCGACAGTCTGGCCGGCATGGCATTTTTTCCGCGCACGATCGCCGTCGTCGGCATGTTGGCCGACAAGGACATCGCCGGCTCGTTGAGCGCGTTGGCCGGGCGCATCGACACCTGGCTGCTCGCCGACCTGGCCGTCCCGCGTGGCGCCCGTGCCACGGCTTTGGCGGCGGTGATCAGCGACCGTCAGCTCGGCGGCGCGGTTGAAACCTGGCCCGACCCGGAGCAGGCCTACGCGCGCGCTGCCAAGCTGGCTGGTGAAAATGATAGAATCGTCGTCTTTGGATCGTTCTACACCGTCGCAGCCGTCTTGCGGCTCATCAAGCCCCGACGCTGAACGTGACTTGCGCGTAGATTCGACGAAGCCGATGACCGAAACGTCCGACCCGCAACTGCAGTTGAAAAAACGCGCCCGCCGCCGCCTCGTCGGTGCGGTCGCTTTTGCCGGTCTGGCGGCCGTGGTTCTGCCGATGGTGATGGACGAAGAACCGAAACAGCCGGTTCAGGACGTCCAGCTCAGGATTCCCGGCCAGGAGCAGGCGCCGCCGTTCAAGCCGGCCGAACCGCCGGCCCGATCGGTCGCCGCGACTCCTGCCGCCGCCAAACCCGTTGATGAAAACGCTGCCGAAAAACTGCCTGCTGCCACAGGCGGATCATCGCCTTCTTCCTCCAGTCTGCCTGCCGCCGCGGCGACCGCCGCCGCCGTCGCCGGAACAGTGATCGCCGGTAAGGCGGTGGCCGATAAAATGGCTGAAAAAAAGACGGCTCCTCTGCCGCTCAAGCCGGCTGACAAGAAGGTCGCTGAAAAAAAAGCGGATAAGCCGAGCAATAAGGCGGCTGGCAAGCCGTCAACCGCGCAGACGAGCAAGACGCAGGACAAACCGGTGAGCAAGCCGGCAGCGAAAAAAACCGACAAATCGGCCGATTCGTCGTCGGAAGGCGTCTCCGGCAGGACAGAGACCGACGACGCGCAACGCGCCAATGCGTTGCTTTCCGGCAAATCATCGGCGCCAGCCAAAGGCGGTGGCGGTCGGCATGTGATCATGGTCGGCGCGTTCGCCAATGCCGAAAATGCCAGACAGTTGCAGGCGAAGTTGGGTTCGGCCGGCGTCAGCGCCTACACCGAAGTGCTCGATTCGCCCGACGGCAAGAAAACCCGGGTGCGTGCAGGTCCCTTCGCCAGCCGGGAGGCCGCTGAAAAAGCGCTCGAACAAATGAAGCGTGTCGGAGTCAGCGGAGTCGTCAGCAGCCGGCAATGACAGCCTTCGACTATGGGGTGCTCGCGGTGATGGCTGTGTCGACCCTGTTGGGGTTGTGGCGGGGAATGATCGGCGAAATCATCGCCTTGCTGGCCTGGGTCGCGGCTTTTTTTGCCGCCCGGGCCTGGGGAGGGCTGCTGGCGCCTACGCTGACTTTTTCCAGCGATCCGGTTGTTCGACTGATCGTGGCCTGGGTGCTGGTGGTCGTGGCCGTACTATTGTCGATGGCTTTATTCCGGCTGATGGCGCGCGGTCTGCTCAAAGCACTCGGAATGACATTCACCGATCGTCTGTTCGGGGTCTTTTTCGGCGCGCTGCGTGGTGCGCTGATCCTGCTGGTGCTGGTCGCAGCCGGCGGCATGACCTCGTTACCGAAAGAGAAGTGGTGGCGCGAGGCGTATTTCGCCCCGCCGCTTGAAGACGCCGCGCGGGTTGGCAAAGCCTGGCTGCCGGCCGAGTTGGCAAAACGAATCAGCTTCGGGTAGGGAGCAAAGCTATGTGCGGAATTCTCGGCGTTGTCGCCACTTCTCCAGTCAACCAATTGCTCTACGACGGCCTGATGGTCCTGCAGCATCGTGGCCAGGACGCGGCGGGAATCGTCACTGCCGAGGGCGATGCTTTCCACATGCACAAGGGTTCCGGGCTGGTGCGGGATGTCTTTCGAACGCGCAACATGCGCGCCTTGCCGGGCAACATGGGGGTCGCGCATTGCCGCTACCCGACGGCCGGTTCGGCATTCGATTCGGCGCTGTCGCAACCGTTCTACGTCAACTCGCCGTTTGGCATCGTCCTCGGACATAACGGCAATCTGACCAATACCGAACAACTCAAGGAAGAGATGTTCCGTCAGGATCAGCGACACATCAACACCAACTCCGATTCCGAGGTCTTGCTCAACGCCCTGGCGCATGAATTGCGGGCGACCGCGCAAGGCTGCCGCCTCGATCTGGAAACCATTTTCGCTGCCGTGGCCGCCGTACATCGTCGCTGCCACGGCGCTTACGCGGTGGTGGCGATGATCGCCGGCTACGGCATGCTCGCTTTTCGCGATCCGTACGGCATCCGCCCGCTGGTCTTCGGCAGCAACGAAACTGCCGAGGGTACCGAATATCTGTTCGCATCGGAGTCGGTGGCGCTCGACACGCTGGGCTTCCAGGTGCAGCGCGATGTCGCTCCCGGTGAAGCGATTTTCGTCGATATGGAACATCAACTGCATCAGCGGCAGTGCGCGCCCAATGCCATGTTGTCGCCGTGCATTTTCGAATATGTCTATCTGGCGCGTCCGGATTCGGTGATCGACGGGGTATCGGTTTACGAAGCCCGTTTGCGCATGGGCGAACACCTCGCCGACAAACTGATCCAGCTGATTCCGGCGGATCAGATCGACGTGGTGATCCCGATTCCCGACTCGAGCCGCCCGTCGGCGATGCAGCTGGCGCAGCGTATTGGCGTCGCCTACCGCGAGGGTTTCGTCAAGAACCGCTACATCGGGCGCACCTTCATCATGCCCGGTCAGGCGACGCGCAAGCGCTCGGTCCGGCAGAAGCTGAACACCGTGGCGCAGGAATTCAAGGGCAAGCGTGTCCTGCTGGTCGATGATTCGATCGTCCGCGGCACCACCAGCCGCGAAATCGTCGAGATGGCCCGGGCAGCCGGCGCCTTGAAAGTGTATTTCGCCTCTGCTTCGCCGCCGGTACGTTTCCCCAACGTTTACGGCATCGATATGCCGACACGCCGCGAACTGATCGCCACAGGTCGCACCGGCGACGAAATCGCCAGCGAAATCGGCGCCGACGCGCTGGTGTATCAGGATTTGGCGGCGCTGGAAGCGTCGATCCGCGATCTGAAACCGTCGATGCAGCATTTCGATACCTCATGCTTCAACGGCTGCTACGTGACCGGCGATGTCACGGTCGATTATCTCAGCGCCATCGAAGCGGCGCGTGACGACCATCACGTCAGTAGCAAGGACGATCGCCGGGCGTCGCGACAACTGCAACTCAACCTGATGTCGGCCAATTAATGCCCATGAAAGAAGATTTCGCGCACTATGCGCCCGAAACCCTGGCCGTGCGCGCCGGACAGGAACGCAGCCAGTTCAACGAGCACAGCGAAGCGATGTATCTGACGTCGAGTTTCGTCTTCGACAGCGCCGCGCAAGCCGCCGCCCGTTTTTCCGGCGAGGAAGCCGGTTACGTCTACTCGCGCTTCACCAATCCGACGGTCAGCGCCTTTCAGGAACGGTTGGCGGTGCTGGAAGGCGGTGAAGCGTGCATTGCCACCGCGTCCGGCATGTCGGCGATTCTGGCGCTGGTGATGGCTCTATGCAGCAGCGGCGACCACATCGTCGCTTCGACCGGACTGTTCGGTGCCACCCAGCAGATGTTCGGTACTCTGCTGCCGCGTTTTGGCATCCGGACCACTTTCGTCGCCCTGACCGATCCGACGGCCTGGCAAGTGGCGATCCGGCCGGAAACGAAACTGTTTTTTCTCGAAACGCCGTCCAACCCGCTCACCGAAATTGCCGACATTCCGGCGCTGGTGGCGCTGGCGCAGCCGCACGGCATTCTGGTGGCGGTCGACAACTGTTTCTGCACGCCGATCCTGCAACGTCCGCTCGATCTGGGTGTCGATCTGGTGGTGCATTCGGCAACCAAATACCTCGACGGTCAAGGCCGGGTAATCGGCGGCGCGGTCGTCGGTCGGAAAATGCATACCGAAGAGGTGTTCAAATTCCTGCGCACCGCCGGGCCGTCCTTGTCGGCGTTCAACGCCTGGATCTTGCTCAAAGGTATGGAAACGCTGCCAATCCGCATGACCGCGCAGTCGGCGAACGCCTTGCAACTCGCGCAATGGCTGGAACGACAGCCGCAGGTGGCCCGCGTGTACTACCCGGGGTTGGCCTCGCATCCACAGTACGATCTGGCGCGCCGGCAACAGAAAAGCGGTGGCGCGATCCTCTCTTTCACCGTCTCCGGTGCGCGTCCGGAAGCTTGGCGGGTCGTCGATCACTGCCGGCTGTTATCGATCACCGCCAACCTCGGCGATACCAAGACCACCTTGACTCACCCGGCGACGACCACCCACGGCCGGATCACCGCCGAGCAACGGCAGGCGGCGGGAATTACCGAAAGCTTGCTACGCATCGCCGTCGGTCTCGAAGCGGTCACCGATCTGCAGAACGATCTCGCGCGTGGATTGGCGTTGATCGGCTAGCAGAAACAGGCACTGCGCAATGCGTCAAACACATGCCACGCGCGCTGAAATTTTCAGCGATTGCCTGACATTAGGAAGGTTTTCGCTGCCGCAGCGGTCGTGACAAGTCTTCGCGCGCACCGGCGGCAGCGATCAGCACATCCTTGATGCCGGCCGGCAGCATGAAGTAGGTCAGCAGGCTCGAGCCCGTGCAGACCAGCCAAAACAACAGGAAGCCGGTCGAATAGGTAGCGACTGGCGGCCATTCGATCACTTTGCCGAAGAGATAAAGCTGGTGCGGGTCGATCATGGTGAAAAAAATCGTCTCGGCGATGCCGGCGGCAATGAAAGCCGGCCAGAAGATCCAGATGATATGTCGCATGCACCCCCCTCGTTGAATTTTGTTAAATTGGAATGTTATAAAGATTAAACGCCTGTGACATTTTCTACAGCAGCTCAAGTGGCGGCCTGAGTCCGGACTGAGAAATCGATGTGCTGCCCTGAACCGCCGCCTGGCCCATTTCGGCCAACACTTTGTTCACCGCCCGGAAGCGTTCCAGAATTTTGGTAATCAGCACTTTGTTGAAACGTTCGCGTACCTCGTCCGAGCTCAGTTCGAGGGCGGCGCTGTTGATCTCCAGAAACAGCGTTGGTTCGAGGGTCACCACCGTCGCGTGCCGCTTGCTGTCGCCGGGATGGAGGAAAGCCATCTCGCCAATGACTTCGCTGCTGCCCAGTCGGCAGATCATGCGGCCATTGTGTGATACTTCGACGAAACCGTCGACGATCACGCCGAATTTACGATGCTCATCTCCCTCGCGGATCAGCGTCACTTTGGCGGCGATCTCGCGCCAGACGCTGATTCGCAGCACCTCCCACAGCTCGATCTCTTCAAAGTCCTGGAAAAACGGCAATCTGCGCAACTTTTCGTAGTGCACCAGATCCTGCTGGGTCTGATCTTCCTCCAGCATCTGGTAGCGTACGGCCGACAAATCCTTGGCAAACTGGGCGCCATTGCGGTAGCGGTTGTAGAGATCCTTTTCCAGTGCCTTGATGATGATCTGGTCAAGTCCGGCTGGCAGATTCGGATTCAAAGCCGTTACCGATGGTGCGTCCATATTGACGATCTGGTAGACCAGTTGAGCGGCATTCTTGGCGCGAAATGGCAAACGGCCGGTCAATAACTGAAACAGCAAGACGCCGAGCGAATACAGGTCCGTCTGTTGATTCAAGGGATAAGCCTTGACCTGCTCCGGAGACATATAGGCTGGCGAACCGACACCCATGATGAAGGTGGATTCCGTTCCGGCTTTTTTCTGCAAGTTGAGCGCCAGACCGAAGTCGGTGATTTTCGGTTCGTCGTTGGCGTCGATCAGAATGTTCGCCGGCTTGATGTCGCGATGCACGATACCGTTCTTGAATGCGTAATCAAGCGCCAGACAACATTTGAAAATGATGCCGGTCACCCGGTGCATCGGCAACAGGCGACTGATCGAACAGAATTTATCCAGCGCCGTCCCGTCGACGTACTCCATCACCAAATAGGCGCGGTCCCGCTCGATGATTGCGTCGTAGACCTTGACGATGTTCGGATGTTCCAGCCGCCGCCCGATCGAATCTTCAGTCAGAAACAACTTGCGTAGCCGACGCGACATGGCGGCGTTTTCTTCGCTGAATTTGATCAGCTTGATCGCCACCGGCCGATTCGTCTCCGGGTCTTGAGCCAGATAGACGATCGCCGTAGCTCCTTTGCCGAGCGAGCGTATCAGCTTGTATTTGCCTAACTTCTCAGTCATTGTCGATCTACACCCAATAGCCAGTTTGTCTATCTAGACTAGCAGCAGAAACCCGTGGCAGACGATAATTATTGCCCCGGGTCGGGCCGATCGCAGACACAAGAAATGCTAGCAAAAAAAGCTTGAAATAGAAAAGATCGTCCCCAGTTGTTGGCAGTTTTCTGGGAGACCGCCAACCATGCAAGATACTGCCGACCATACCCCCGCAGCAGGCACGTCCACACCAAGCGACGCCCCTGTCGGAGAAGCACCCGTAGAAATCATTTCCACTGAACAACTGGCTGCCGCCGCTGACGATGTTCAGGCCACACACGAACACGCTCTGCGTGCAATCCAGGCCAAGGCCGATGAATACCACGACGCCTGGTTACGTGCCAAAGCTGAAACGGAAAACGTTCGCCGACGTGCCCAGGAAGACATCGCCAAGGCCGCGAAGTTTGCCATAGAGCGTTTCGCAAAGGAATTGCTGGCCGTCAAGGACAGCCTCGAAGCGGCGCTGGCAGCCGAAAACGCCAGTGTGGACAGCTTCCGCTCAGGCAGCGAACTGACACTCAAACAGCTCAATGCCGCTTTTGAAAAATCCGCCTTGACCGAGATTGCGCCGCTCGGTCAGAAGTTCGATCCGCATCGTCACCAGGCGATCAGCGTCGTCGATTCCGACCAGGAACCGAACACGGTGGTCAATGTGTTGCAAAAAGGCTACCTGCTTGCCGATCGCGTCCTGCGTCCGGCGTTGGTGGTGGTCGCCAGAGCGTCGACTTGAAATTGTTCCGACCACCCCCATTTGCGGGCCAACAGCCAGCCTGACGCATCCCGGCGCAGGCAGCCCGGTTCAAGATCACTGGATACTGAAAGGAAGTTTGTATGGGAAAGATCATCGGCATTGACCTCGGCACGACCAACTCCTGCGTGGCGGTCATGGAAAATGGCAAACCGAAAGTCATCGAAAATTCGGAAGGCGCCCGGACGACGCCGTCGATCGTTGCTTATGCCGACGATGACGAAATTCTCTGCGGCGCGCCGGCCAAACGGCAGGCGGTCACCAATCCGCGCAACACCCTCTACGCCGTCAAGCGGCTGATCGGTCGGCGCTTCGAAGAAAAGGAAGTGCAGAAAGACATCTCGCTGATGCCGTACAAGATCCTCAAGGCCGACAACGGTGACGCCTGGGTCGAAGTACGCGGCAACAGGATCGCGCCGCCGCAAGTCTCGGCGGAGGTGCTGCGCAAGATGAAGCGCACCGCGGAAGACTATCTCGGCGAAGACGTCACCGAAGCGGTGATCACCGTGCCGGCCTACTTCAACGACAGTCAGCGCCAGGCGACCAAGGATGCCGGGCGGATCGCCGGTCTGGAAGTCAAGCGCATCATCAATGAGCCGACAGCGGCCGCGCTCGCTTTCGGCATGGACAAGAAGCAGGGCGACAAGAAAATCGCCGTCTACGACCTGGGCGGCGGTACGTTCGACATCTCGATCATCGAAATCGCCGAAGTCGAAGGCGAGCACCAGTTCGAAGTGCTGTCGACCAATGGCGACACCTTCCTGGGTGGCGAGGACTTCGACCAGCGGCTGATCGACTACATCATCGAAGAATTCAAGAAGGAGTCCGGCGTCAATCTGAAAGCCGACGTGCTGGCGCTGCAGCGGCTCAAGGATGCCGCGGAAAAGGCGAAGATCGAACTCTCGTCCGGGCAGCAGACCGAGATCAACCTGCCGTACATCACCGCCGATGCGTCCGGACCGAAACACCTGACGCTGAAGATCACGCGCGCCAAGTTCGAGTCACTGGTTGACGACCTCATCGAGCGCACCATCGAGCCCTGCCGCATCGCGCTGAAGGATGCCGGC